>JBKHJB010000085.1:0-9590 GCA_046538345.1 Phycisphaerae bacterium | reverse complement strand
AAATCGGCCGGCAGGGGAAAGGAGGACGCAAACCCTACCGGCCGGGGGGACCTAGGGCTGGGAGGTCCCTTACGCTCGCTCATTATTAATTATTGGTAAACTCCTACCCCCAAGTCAAGCAAAACTTCCAGAAATCGTGAGATAATTCGGAGTATTCCGACTAATATGTGCCGTTAAGCGGTAATTTTCAAGATGACCGGACCGAATCAGCAGGAAGTGATCCCCACGCTATCGCAACGTAGTTACAGTCGGCTTAGCTATCTATGCGACATGCCGTGTCACGTATCTTTAGCAAGCCCTGGATTAAAAGTAAGATACACACCCCAAATCAGAACAGTCCTCGGACCTGTCCGTGCTCGTCGAGATCCACGTCCATAAACGCCGGGTGCGACGGCAAGCCCGGCATGGTGCGGACCTTACCGAGAAGCGCGTAAAGGAAACCGGCTCCGGCCGATACCCGTACCTCGCGGACCGGCAGTGTGTAACCGCGTGGGACGCCCTTGAGTGTCGCATCGTGGCTGAGCGAGAGATGCGTCTTGGCCATGCATACAGGCAGGTTACCCAGCCCGTTCTGCTCACAGTAGTCTATCTGCTGCTCGGCGGGACGGTCGTAAACCACCCTTTCGGCAAGGTAAACGCGTTTGGCTATGCTCTCTATCTTCTCGCGGATGGACATGTCCGACGGATACAGCAGTTGCAGCCGTTTGGACTTCTCGCACGCTGCGACGACTGCTTCGGCAAGGTCGGCCGCCCCTTCGCCACCCTTTGCCCAGTGGTCGGCTACGACGGCCGACTCCGCCCCGGAGACCTCTGCCGCCTGGATAATCATGCGGTGCTCGGCGGCGGTATCCGTGGGGAAGCGGTTGACCGCGACCACCACCGGCAGGCCGAACATACGGGCTATCTCGATATTGCGCCGCAGGTTCGCGATGCCCTGACCAAGCAGCGCCAGGTTCTCATGCCGGTATGCCTCGTCCAGTCGCTTTCCGGGGGTGACTTTCGGACCGCCGCCGTGCATCTTCAGCGCCCGGACTGTGGCGACCATCACCACGCAATCCGGCGTCAGCCCCGACGCGCGACACTTTATGTTGCAGAACTTCTCCAGACCGATCTCCGCGCCGAAACCCGCCTCGGTGACGACGTAGTCGGCGAGCTTAAGCCCGATACGGTCGGCGATGATCGAGCTGTTTCCGTGCGCGATGTTGGCGAAGGGCCCGGCGTGAACGAACACGGGCTGACCCTCGAGCGTCTGCATGAGGTTGGGCTTCAGTGCGTCCCGCAGCAAGACTGCCATCGCACCGGCCACGCCCAGGTCCTCGGTGGTTATGGGCTTGCCGGACATGTCCGAACCGACCACCACGCGCGCCAGACGCTTCCGCAAATCGTCCGGGCCGTCGGTGAGCGCAAGGACCGCCATCAGCTCCGAAGCCACCGATATGTCGAAGTGCGTCTGGCGGGGAAGTCCGTCGTACTTGTCGCCCAGGGCGACCACGATCTGCCTAAGCGCCCGGTCGTTTACGTCCACCACCCTCGGCCAGGTGATGCTGTGCGGGTCGATGTTGAGCCGTTTCAGACCCAGCTCGGCGAGCTGCTCGTCCGAGAGCAGGTGCTCATGGAGCAACCTCGCGTCGATGGCGGCCGCCAGCAAGTTGTGGGCTATGCTCACAGCGTGGATGTCGCCGGTCAGGTGAAGGTTGAACTCCTCCATGGGGACGACCTGGCTGTACCCGCCGCCGGCGGCGCCGCCTTTGATTCCAAAGGTCGGGCCCATGGAGGGCTGGCGTATGCACAGGACGGACGATTTGCCCAGCCGACCAAGCCCCTGGGTAAGCCCGACGCAGGTGGTGGTCTTGCCTTCGCCCAGGGGAGTGGGGGTTACGCCGGTGACGACCACGTATCGACCGTTGCGCGCACCCACGAGTCGCTGGAGTATCTCCAGCCGTACTTTGCCCTTATAGTGGCCGTGCGGTTCCAGCTCGTCCGGCTCGATCCCGGCGTCGGCGGCCAATTGCTCGATACGCTTCGGGCTTGCGGCCCGCGAGATATCCAGGTCGGAAGGCACGTTCTTGGCGTTCTCCATATCCCTTATCGTCCGACGGACGGTGGCGATTGAGGCGTCTTGCCGAGGAGCGGGTCCGCCGCGGGTCTAAAACGGGAACACATTGTAGCCGTGTGGCGGCTTGACGCCCATTACGGCGTAATATGCCCACGCCACCAGCATGAACAGCAAACCGGCCAGCAGGTCGCCGGCGATGGCGCCCATGAAGAACTTCGACGCACCGCGATACCTGCCCGCCCCGCCGAGGCGGGTAATGGCCGTCTTGAGTACCCAGCCCAGCAGGAATGAATGGCTGAGCTTGTACATCGGGTACGTGCCCCAGACGAGGAATATGATGGGGTGTATAGGCCACCACGAATACCGCAACCGAAGCGCGCTGAAACCCACTGCCAGCACAAGACCGACACCCGCTGCCAGCACGAAGCCGTCCTTGGGGTCGATGTTTTGGATACGCTCGAACCAGTTAAGCTGCTCCGACTCGCCCAGGCGGTCCGCGAGATCCAGCTCTGTGACGGTCTGCTCTGCAGCATTGAAGGTGAACTGTGGCATCTGGTCGGTTTCCCAGTCGCCGGGCTTGATGCCATAGTTGTAGTTCGACCACAGCACGACGGGAATGGCGATAAGCAGACCTACCGCGAAAAGCCCGGCAATGGACGGGCCCATACGCGAGGGTTTCACGCCGTTGTCGTCACCGATCTTCAGGGCATTGACGACATAGGGCATCAGACACTCGCGGGTCTCGATGGTGAACACCGCGCACATCAGTCCGACTATCACGACGGCGCCCGGTCCCAGCGCGTAGGTTCCGAAAAGACCCAGAAGAACCGCCGTCGCCTGCCAGTGGGGCATTATGAAGAACAGCCCGCTCTCGGCGTTGATGCGGCTCATCACGAGGAACACAAGCATAATCAGCAGGACCGCGATAATCGCCAGCGGCCAATCCAGACCCAGTACCACCAGCATGCCGACCAATCCCGCCACCGAGAGTATGAAGAACCTCGCCGCCCAGACGGCGCTGTTCTCGACAAAGCTGGAGCGGCCAAAGTTTATCGCAAGCTTCAGGACCTGCGCGTAGTAACGCCTGCCGGTGTAAAGCAGCAGCAACCCCACACCCAGGTAGCTGCCGAATAGCTGCCAGCTCGTCACGCCGCCTGTCATGTGGTTGAACGAAACGTCCACCCCCAACCCGACCAGGAATATCAACAGCGCCACGTGGACTGCCTGAGACAAGCCGAGCGACAAACTCACGTCGGACGCCAGCAGGAAGCCGAATGCCACAGCGGTAGCCGAGAACGTCGGATGCAGCAGCGACCACCCGCCGTCGACGCTTATCAGATCGGGGTATTTCTCATAGACCGGCTTGAGGTCGAACGACAGCGGTATGTCCACGCCCTGGAGGTCCCAGGCGTAGGTGCCACGGATCAGGTGCACCAGGAAAATCGCACCGAAGCCCAGCCAGAAGGTGCGATTGCGGAAGATGGTCCCCAACGGGCGCCCGGTGTCCTGCTGCATCATTGTCGAGGCCGCCATCGCTATCGGATACCGCAGCCGTTCGTGTGAGGACCATTGGCGATGGACGACCATGGCCATCGAGATAACCCCCACCGCCATAAGCAGGATCATGGGCGCCCAGGTTACCAGCGCCGGGATCCATTGCTCCCAGGGGATTTCGTCCGGACCGATGGGATCTCCCGGCTTGCCTAAGCCGCTGCCGACGAAACCCTCCAGCAGCTGCTCGGTTTCACCGGGGCGTCCGGCGAGCATGGACATCTCCACAGTCTCTCCGACCGGCAGCTCGACCTCGCGGTATGGGGCATAGTCCAGAATCTGGTGGCTTCGCCAGCCGACAAGCATGCGGTTGTGATGCTTCGGCATTGCGGTCACGGCGGTCAGATGCCGCATCAAACCAGCGCCGGGGATGCTCGCCGTTGCCAGAAGGAAACCCGTGATTACAGCCAGCTCGCCGGCGCTGAACCGCCAGCTTTCTTTTCGCCCCTTCGGCGCGAGGAAATACAGCAACGGGTTGATGACCATCGCCAGCAGGACCAACAACCCGAAGATGAAGACCGGGAAGTGATTGTGCACAAGCGCCGGCAGATCGACCTGGTGGCTTACATACCCCAGACCTGCCAGGCCAATTGCGGCCAAGGCACCGATTATTATCGCACGTAACGTCATCGACGCTCCGCTCAGTCAAAATCGAGGCGTCGATTATAGCGATTTCCCCCTCGTCCGAAAGTCTCCACATACAAGAGTACCCCCGATGAATTGCCTGGGAAATGCCTGAAGTGTCGAGAATCCGACTGCGGATCGCTCACCGGCGTGCGGGTTCCGCCGCTTTAGACGGGCGAAGCGACGGATCAATACTCCCTGCGCTTCCGCGCCGGCGGGATGTCCATAAGGTTGCGATACTTCGCAACTGTCCGCCGGGCGATCTCCAGCCCGTGTTTATTAAGCTCGGTCGCCAGCTCTTCGTCGTTGAGGGGCTTGGACTTGTCCTCGTTGTCGATAATCTCGCGTAGCTTCGCCTTGACGGCATCCCAGGCGACGTCGTCGCCGCCGGCCGTCGTTGTGCCGCCGGAGAAGAACATCCGTAGCGGGTATATGCCCCGCGGCGTCTGAACGTACTTTCCCGCGACCGCCCTGCTGACCGTCGCGACGTGCACGCCCACGCGGTTGGCAACCTCGGTCATCGGCAGCGGCTTGAGCGCCTCCGGACCTTCCTCCAGAAAATCCCGCTGCACGCGGAAGACTTCCTCGACGACCCGCCGGACTGTTTCCCGCCGCTGGTCAATGGCACTGATGAGCCACTGTGCCGAACGAATGTTGCCACGCAGAAAACGCCGTGCGTTCTTGTCGGTCTGCTTGTCGCCGGCGAGTTTGCGGTAGGACCCTGATATCGACAGCCGCGGCGTGTTGCCGTCCGACATGGTGACAACGACCTCGCCGTTGTCGTCCAGGTCCACCATCGCGTCGGGCACAAGCACCGGCGCCTCGCTGCTTCCGATGAGCAAACCGGGCCGGGGAGTGAGGTGCGAAATATTCTCTATGGCGACCTTTATGTCGTCCAGGGACCGCCCGGTCTTTTGCGCAATCTGCGGCAGGCGGTTCATCTCGATGTCTTTGAGGAAGTGCTCGACCAGCTCCATCTCCAGCGAGACGTCCCGACCGCTCTCCGCCTCGATGGAAAGCTGTATTTGCAGGCATTCCTGCAGGTTCCTCGCGCCTACGCCGGGCGGGTCCAGTTCCTGAACCAGCGGCAGCGCCTTTCGGAAGTGTTCCACGGTCGGCGAACCGTCGGACCTCTCGGCCAACTCCTCCAACGAAGTGCGGAGATAGCCGTCCTCGTCTATCTCGTTGACGATGGTCCGACCGGCCTGGCCCACCTCGCCATCGGCATCGACGAACGACCACTGGTGCAGGAGGTACTCGTTGAGTGATTCGTCGCGGGCGGGAGTGTTGGCCATCGCCTCGAGCTTCCGGTCACCGGCACCGTCGTCAACCCGCTGGGGCGGGGCGGCGTCCGGCGCGACGCTCTCCTGACCGTACTGGCTGACGTAATCTTCCAGTCGCTCGAAGTCCTCCTGGTGGCCGTTATCGTCGTCAACGACCATCGGCTCCTCGCCGCGGTCCTCGCCCTCCGGCTCTTCGGGTTGTGCTTCACCCGGCTCGGCGTCGCCCTGGCGCATCTCCAGAACGGGGTTGGCCTGAAGCTCCGTCTCTATGCGTTCCTGCAACGACATCATCGGAAGCTGGAGGATCTCCATCGCCTGGATGATCCTCGGCGAGAGCTTCATCTGCTGCTGGAGCCGAAGTTGTTGGGAAGTGTCCAACCTCATGGTAACCACATTGTACACGCCCTCACGGCGGGAACCAACGCCACGCATTCGATAGAGGCCGTTTTCCAAACGTTTTTCCGCCGGCAAAGCGAGTACACAACAGGCAGAAAGGCAGTAGGCAGTAGGCAGTGTGCCCTGAGCGACCGCTGCGAGTCGAAGGGCAGGCAAACAGCAAAAGGGAGGTCGTAGGTCTTAGCTCTTAGTTCATAGGTCTTAGGATTCGGTGGTTGGTCGGTCCCAAACCGAAAATCCGCAATGCGCAATTGAATCAGTCGTAGGGCAAGCCCCGGCGCGCCGGGATTCCAGGTTCCGCGTTCCAGGTTCCCGCGCGCGACGCCCGCTTACAGTTGCCGTCGTTCGTTGATCGCGTCGGAGAGGATTGACTTGTTGGCGTACTCTATCTGCCCGCCGGCGGGCAGCCCGCGAGCCAGGCGGGTGATTCGCGCCCCCAACGGCTGAAGCAGCTCGGCAACGTGCAAAGCCGTCGCGTCGCCGGCGACGTTGGGGTTGGTCGCCAGGATTATCTCCTCCACGCCGCCGGATCGCACGCGCTGGACTAGAGCGTCGATGGTAAGGTCCTCGGCCTCTGTGCCTTCCAGCGGCGCGATGTGGCCCATCAGCACGTGATACACGCCGCGGTAAGCGCCGGTGGACTCCACGGACAGCAGGTCCTTCGGCTCCTCCACGACGCAGACGACCGATTTGTCCCGCCGCGGGTCGGAGCAGATATCGCAGACCTCGCGGTCGGTGAGGTTGAAGCACACCTTGCAGGGACGGATTTGCGTTTTGACGTCGCGTATGGCGTCGGAAAGCGAAAACGCCTCTTCTTCGGGACACTTCAGCAGATGAAACGCCAAGCGCTCGGCCGTGCGCGCTCCGATGCCCGGAAGCTCGCGAAGCTTCTCAATCAGCCGGTCTATCGTTTCGCAGTGATTAGCCATGAATGCTCGTAGTAGCCAGGAGCCAGTAGCCAGACGCCGAGCACTGGCTACTGGTTACCGGTCACCGGTTACGGTTCACCGCCTACTGCATCAATCCGTCGAGTCCGCCGGGCAATTCCATTCCGCCGGTAAGTTCGCGCATGGCCTCGGTGGCGGCGTCGGCGGCCTGGCGCTGTGCCGACGCGACGGCCGCGGTTACCAGGTCAGAGAGCATCTCGGCGTCCATCTGTTCGTCGTCCAGAACCGACTGTGCGATGCGTACGTCGGTAACCTGCATCTTGCCGTTGACGGTGGCGCTTACCGCGCCACCGCCGGCGTCGGCGGTGTATTCGCTCTCGGCGAGCTTCTGCTGCATCTCGGGCAGCTTGGTCTTCATCTCGCCGGCCATCTTCATCATCTTGCCGATATTTCCGAACATATGCTCTCCTGTCGATATCCCAGTGTCCCGGGCGATCGTTACGATTCTTCGTCGCCGCCACCTGAACTCACCGACGGCGGGTTTTCGATCCTCATGTCAACCACTTCCCCGCCGAACAAATCCAGCACCTTTTGAACGTCGGGATCGTGGTGTATCTGTCGTTTGTCCTCGGTGCTCAGGTCCCGCCCGTTGCCGCCGACGGAAGACTCGCCGCCCCGCCCCGTCGAGACGTACTCGCAGCGGACGCGTCGACCGGTAAGCTCGCTGAAAACCGAGTCGATCCTCCCGGCCAGCGTGTTGGCACACTGCCGACGGTGCGGCTCGTCGGGTTTATCGAAGCCCAGCTTCATCGACTCGCCGTTGACCGCAAGCACCTTCGCCGGGCGAAGCGCCCCGGCCAGGCGGGTCTGACCGCTCTGTTCCATACGCTCCACCACCGCGGACCAGTTCCGGGAAAGCCACTGAGCATCCCAGGGCAGCTTGGGGGCTTGTTCGGCGTCCGACGAACCGACTTTCAGCGTCCGCTTACCCGCGGCGGGTGGTGTGGGCTTTTTTTTTTCGCCGCCGCCGGCAGGTCCCGAAGCACCGGCCAACTCCTCCAGACGCTGGAGCAAGCTGTCAGCGTCGATAAACTTCTCCGCCTCGGCCAGGCGAACGACCGCCGCCTCCACCAATGCCCGGGCGACGCTGGAGCCGCGCAGCCGTCGCGATACGGATTGGGTTATGCCGACGGCCTGGACCAGTGCGGGCACCGAATACTTCTTCGCCAGCGAAGCCAGCTCAGCCCGCAACGCGTCTGGCAGCTCTATCAGCTCGCTGTCCGGTCCGCAGGTGGCGCAGAGCATCATATTGCGGAAGCAGTCGCACATCGCCGTGGCGGCCGAGTCCAGCGTTACCCCGCCCGAAAGCACGCCGTCCAGCTCCGTCAGCGCCGCGGCCGAGTCGCCGGCGGCTATCGCTCCGACCAGTTGGAGCATCCGCTCATCCGGCGGCGTGCCAAGCAGAGCCACCACGTCGGCGTCGGTTACGGGACCTTCGGCCGCAGATATGAGCTGGTCGAGCAAGCTCAGCGCGTCCCGCATGGACCCGCCGGCAGAGCGGGCTACACGGAACAGTGCGTCGTCATCCACCTCGACGGACTCGGCCCGGCATATCTCCCGGAGGTGGTCGCGTATTTGCGGGGTGGGTATATCGCGGAAGTCGAACCTCTGGCACCGCGAGAGGATGGTCGCCGGCACACGCTCCGGGTCGGTCGTGGCGAAGATGAACTTCACATGCTCCGGGGGCTCCTCGAGGGTCTTCAACAGGGCGTTGAACGCCTCTGTGGTGAGCATGTGGACTTCGTCGATGTAGTAGATTTTGTATCGCGACCGGGCCGGTCGATACACCGCGTTGGCGCGCAGCTCGCGTATCTGCTCGATGCCGCGGTTGCTGGCGCCGTCGATCTCCACGACGTCCACGTCGTCGCCGCGGGCGATGGCGGTGCACGCCTCGCAGGTGTTGCACGGCTCGGGGGTGGGTTCGTCGGCGGACAGGCAGTTCAGTGCCTTGGCGAGTATGCGGGCCATGGTGGTCTTGCCGACGCCGCGCGTACCGGTGAACAGGTAGGCGTGAGCCACCCGGCCGCTCTTGACGGCGTTGATAAGCGTCCGGGCGATCGGCTCCTGACCTACTACGTCGGTGAAGCCGGCGCTGCGATATTTGCGTGCAAGTACCAGATAACCGGCCATCTGCGCTCCCGTGAACTGATGGTTCGATGTCCAGTCATTGAACAACACGCCGGGCGGTGAATCAATCCGCAATTCGCCCGAGGCGAGGCCCGGCTAGCGAACCGAGGGTCTGCGTATCACAAAAACGCAGAGATTCAAGGGATGCAGGGGATGTTTTATGTTGCAGGTCGCCTGCGCCCGACAGGTGCTTCGCTTTTCGTGCTTTGAGCTTCGCGTTTGTTTCGAGTTTCGAATTTCGTGCTTCGGATTTCGAATTTCCCCACCGCGGGCGCATAAAAAAGCCGTGCGCTTCGCTTCGAGCTCCGGCGCCAGGGCCTGTATCACAGGACGGCTCCGACCAGGTAGCCCTCCGGCACACGCCGGGACACGCTTATGGCTGCTTCCTTCCGGACCTGACCAGGTTCACGGTCCAACGTTGCAGAGGACCCAGCCATCAACGCCGTCTGCGATACTGGTTTTCCTGCCGCCGGGCACCCTCGGCGAAGCATTCGGCCCCGCTGTAGCGGTTTGCGGGTCGTCCCCGAAGGGAGTCAGGGCACCGCTAACGCCCCGCCTAGCACGGCAAGGAGTCATCATACGCGACAGACGGTGCCGCGAGCAAGA
>JBKHJB010000084.1:0-9615 GCA_046538345.1 Phycisphaerae bacterium | reverse complement strand
TAAGCAAGAGCTTACGCCATAAGACCCGCCTGTATGCAAACCGCACAAGCCGCAATAAAGCAATCACAACCCTTATCCGCAAATTACGCGGTTTACCACCGTTGCGCAGCTACCGTGCGATCGGGACCGATGCCTTCTCCCGCTGTGGCTCGTAGGTTCCTTTCGGCACGATGGGCGGAAGCTGCTCGCTCTTGGCTTTCCACTCGGCCGCCACTGCATCCACGTGGCGGGCGATGTCGCCGTCGAGATAACCCGGAGCCATGTTCTTGGCGGGGCGGCACCCGCCCCGGCGATATATCCGCCGAAACGCATCCGGGTGGTCTATGAGCAGGCAGGGACGGCTGCGGTCTGTGATCTTGCGCTGCTCTTCGCGAAAGCCCTGGAACGTGGGGTGATTCTGCACGAGATCGTCGAGCGTCTCGTACTCGCTGGTTCCGCCGATAACGTCGAAGATATTTCCGCATGCCACCGGTGCGAACACGCACGGGCTGATGTTGCCGTCGGCGTAGATGTGGAAGTAATACCGTCCGCCGGCTATGCACCCGCCGACGAATGGACCGTCGTTCCAGAAGTCGCCCAGGAAGATGGGACGGTCTTCCTCGCGCCAGCGGTTGATAGTCTCGCGCAGCATCGCCCGTTGTTCGGCGTTGACCATCAGGTCCAGCCGGGGACTGCGCCCGATGGGTTGCATAAGGAAGAACCACCCAAAGATGTCGCCCTCTTCGATGCGCAGGTCGATGAAGTCGTCCGTACAGATATCCTCGACGTTCTCACTTGTAACGGTCGCCGAGAACCCGCACATCACGCCATATTCGGCCAGGTAGCGCCTCGCGAGGCGGTTCTGCTCGTATATCCCGCTTCCTCGGCGGGCGTTGGTCTGGTGTTCATTGCCCTCGACGCTGATGGCGGGGAACACGTTGCCCACCCTTGCCAGTCGCTCGGCCGTGGGTTCGTCGATAAGCGTGCCGTTGGTATAGACCAGGAAGCCCCGGTTGGGGAACGCTTCTGCCAGGCGGGTGAGTGTACGGTCCGCCTGTTCACGGACGAACGGCTCGCCGCCGGAGATGGTTACCAGCGTCACGCCCATGTCCACGACCTGCTGGACGATCTGCGCCATTCTCTCGAAGGGGATATGCGTACCGTCGCGGGTGCTCTTGGCGTAGCAGCCGGGGCAGTTCAGGTTGCAGCGGTCGGTTGGTTCGATGACCACTGTGCAGGGGGTGGCCCGGCCCTGTTGCTGAAACGCGGTACGACGTCGCATGTCTTCGATCCAGGTGCCGATGAAACGCAGTATCGCCCGGGCGGCGGCGGGGCGCTCGTGTACCAGCCGATGCAGGAACCCCTGGAGGTGCTGACCCAGCCAGCGGTCGTGTTCCAGCAGCTCACGGTCGCTTTCCAGCTCGTCGTAGCTGCCTTCCAGCCGGCGGGTCAGCCGGTCTATGAACACGTCTCTGAGGTAAGGAACCTGGATGGCGAGATCCGCGCCTTTCAGCGCCGTCTTCATCGTCAGGTTCGACCAGCTCTGCCGAAGTGCGTTGAAATCGAAAGAAACCATGATTTCACTCCCTGTTCATTCAGGCCGGTGAGTTCGCCGTCTCAGTTTTGCTTCGAACAAGCTCCAGAAAGTGTTTTGTTTCTTCCCGCCAGTCGGCCAACGTTCGCCGCGCGATAACCAGGTGGTTCCACAGCAATGCCAGTTTGTCCCGCAGGGGAACACTGCCGGCGGCCACCGCTCGGAGGCGCCGGGCGCTGAGCCCCCAGCGATAGAACCGACGGTGCGCGTTTAGGATGGTCCGCTGGACCTGCTCAATACCCAACCGTCCGTGATTATATACGCAATGTGTCCCGTCGTAGAAGTTCCAGTCGTGCGGATAGTCGTTGAACACCAGATGCTTGCGCATCTGGTCCATCAGCGGCGTTCCCGGAAGCGGCGTCAGAATACTGATCTGCATAGTTTCCAAGGAGTTACGCAGAGAGAAGTCGACAATCTTTTCCGCCGTCCGCTGCGTGTGCTCCGGGCCGAGCACGAACATGCCGTGAATCCAGAACCCGCTGTCATGCAGGATCTTGGTGTCTTCCGACAGTCGCTGCTCCAGGCGGTGGGCGCCCCGGTAGCCCTTGCGCCACTGCCGGGCAGTCTCGTCGTCGATGGTCTCATAGCCCACATAGAGCACGTCTCCGCCGCCGCGGCGCAGTATCCGCAGCAGTTCTTCGTCGCGTTTGCGGCGCGAGCGGTCGGCCCAGTGGAAATCCACCCTCGCCTGGGCATTGAAGCGGAAGTTCAGCGGGGCTATGCGTTCCAGAAGCTCCTTGGTCCAGGCGCGGTCGTCCGTGAAATTATCGTCGTAGAAGAAGAACCTCCGAAAGCCCTGCGAGGCGTAGTGCATCAGGTCGCTGTATGCCTTATCCACCGACTGACGACGTACCTTGCGCCCGAACATCCGCGTCACCGAGCAGTAGGTGCAGCCGTACGGACAGCCGCGCGACGTCATTGCCGGAAGCTCGTAAAGCTCGCGTCGGCGACTGCGGGCAATGAGCTTGTCGAAGTCGCACATGAGAAAGTGATTGATGGGCGGCAGGGCGTTCAGGTCCGCAGGCGGCTCGGCATTGATGATACCGCTGGTTATCTCGCCGCGGGCGATGGGCTCGATAACGTTCTCACCCTCGCCGCGGACCACGATATCTCCCCTCTGGGCCGCCTCTTCGGGGCAGAAACTCGCGTGGACGCCGCCGAAGACTATGGTCGTCTCCGGGCACTCCTTACGGACGCGGTCGGCTATCTCGTAGCCCCGCATCGCTGTGGAGGTCATGATGCTGATGCCGACCACGTCGGCCGAGCAGATCTCCTCCAGTGCCTGCTCATTGTCCGTGAGTGGACCGGAGATGTTCTCGTTATAGACGGCTACGTCGTACCCTCGCCGCTCCAGTATGCTTGCCAGAGTCATGGGCCCCAGCAGAGGCCAGCGGGTAATCCATGCGTTGAAAGGTCTGCCGCGTCTGCTGCCTGGTTCTACGAAGCGAAATTTTCTTTTGCGGATCATGTATATTCCTTCGGATCTCGGTTGGTTCCGACGGTCCGTTCATCAAGGCCCTTGTCTTTCCAAACGTGCGCCCGCGGGAATGGTTGACCCCGCGGCGGCCGCGGGCGCTCGGGCCCGTGCCGGTCGGCAAGTTCCATTCTCTGCATTATATAGGGTGCAAGCAAGGGTGAAGGAAAAAGCTACAGAACCCGTATGGCATGGTCCACTGCCGGCTTGAACCCATCGCCCCACAGGGGTAGGGTTCACTTGCTGTACTCGCCGTGTACGCCGGCGCCGAGGTGCGGTCGGCGATGTTCCAGCCCTCTGCCTCAAGGAGCCACAACAATGAGCAAACGCCGTAACGTACTGGTACTCATATCCGACGAGCACCGTGCCGACGTCGCGGGATTCGCCGGGGACGAGGTGATCCGCACACCCACGCTCGATTGGCTCGCCGAAACCGGGACCGTCTTCGACAATGCCTACACCCCGAGTCCCATCTGCGTGCCCGCGCGCCAGTGCGTTCTGGCGGGGCAGTATCCCCGCACCTGCGGGTGCGAGGGCTGGGTTGGCCTGGCCGACGGGTACATGACATATGCCAGGCGGTTCGGCCAATATGGATATCAGACGGCCGCCTTCGGCAAGCTGCACCTCCAGGGTCCGGACCAGCTCGAGGGCTGGCAGTCGCGGCCCGTGGGAGATGTCTCGTGCGGACATGTCGAAGGTCTGCGAGAAAATTTCTTCGACGGCTTCCAGGCGCCCCAGGACGATCCGCTCAACCCCGGCTCTGTGAAATGGTCCGAT
Organism: Phycisphaerae bacterium; assembly: GCA_046538345.1. GTDB lineage: Bacteria > Planctomycetota > Phycisphaerae > SM23-33 > SM23-33 > PUND01. The sequence continues at coordinate 5,791 of JBKHJB010000084.1, read as the reverse complement.
GAGAAAGAGCTGCGTCGCGCTGCGCCGGGCCGGCAAATCGACAGAAAAGACGAGTTAACCGTCCTCGGAGCCGAGGACTGGATAGACGATAACTTCGTCGGAACCTGGTACGACCGGCACATTCCCCAGCGGCCGAGAATGATGTACGTGGGTCTGATCAACCCGCACTATCCGTATCAGTGCGATGAGAAGCTGTTCCGCTACTACCTGCCCCGCGTCAGGGGCTTCGAGGTCGAAAGCCCTCTGGACCATCCGTTCATGGGCAAGTCGGCCTGGCCGAAGGTACCCACAGAGGCGGGCAAGGACGTCCCGGCCCGGGCGGTGCAGCGAGCGCGGGCCGCGTATTACGGCAAGGTCGAGACAATGGACACCCACTTCGGTCGGGTGCTTGACGCGCTGCGCTTCGCGGGGCAGGACCCGGACGACTGGATCATCGTTTATTGCTCCGACCACGGGGACCAGTTGGGCGAGCACGGGATCTGGGAGAAACAGAAGTTCTACGAGGGGTCCGTGCGTGTGCCGCTGATCATCCGCGCTCCGGGACTTATGCCGCAGGGGACCAGGATTGACGGGAATGTCAGTCTGTGCGACCTGTTCGCCACGCTTTGCGACCTGGCTGATATCGAGACCCCGGCGTCTCTGGACTCCCGCAGTCTCGTGCCGCCGGCGAACGGCGAGCGGGAAGACTGGCCCGACGAGGCGTGCAGCTTCTTCCTGCAGCAGGGTTACACCAACGTCATGATCAAGCAGGGCTCGCTGAAGTATCAGTGGTACGAGCATGAGGACGACGGCGTGCTGCCGGAGATACTGTTCGACCTCGCAAAAGACCCGCACGAGACCGTCAACCTCATAGAGGACCAGGCCTATGCCGACCGGGTCCAGCGATTCCGACGTCGGCTGGCGGAACTGGGTTACGGCCCCGACGCGTGTGAGTAGCTCCCTGGGTTATTTACGAATCAGCGGCGGGCTGCGACTGCTCGTAAAGCTCGCGCAACGACTCGACGGTAAGTCCGCCGACGCCCGATACCTGGAGATCCGCATCGCCCGCCTGCGGTCCTATGCCTGCCGCGGGCATGCCGGCGTTGTGGATTGCCTCTATGCCGCTCGCGGCGTCTTCCACACCCACACACGCCCAGGGCAGGACGCGCATGCGCTGCGCGGCGATGGTCATCCCCTCACCTTCGGGTTTGCCCTTGAGAACGCAGTTACCGTCGGCGACGGCGTCGAGATACTCGGCCAACCCGGTGCGCTCAAGCACCAGCGGGGTGTTCTTGCTCGCCGACGCGACGGCTGTGCGAATCCCCTCGGCCCGTAAGGCCGTGAGAAGCTCGATTGCTCCCGGCAGGATGTCCTCGGCTGTCATGGCCGCCACCAGCTCGCGATAGCGGGCGTTCTTGCGTGTGCACTGCTCGGCGAGGGTCTCCGCATCCGGCGGTGTCAGGCCGTTGTGACGGTAAATAATCCGCAAGCTCTCATCGCGCGAGACGCCGCGGAGCCGGTGGTTGACCTCATCGTCGAATTCCAGTCCCAGCTCGTCTGCCAGCTCTTTCCACGCCTGGTAGTGCAGCCGGTCCGTGCTGACCAGTACGCCGTCGAGATCGAAGATCACGCCTTCAAGTCCCTGCTTGCGCCACTGGTGGTCGGGGGTGAAGCTCCGCGTCTCGCCCGGTGGAAGCTCGCCCGGCTCGTCGCCCAGCGTAAGCGTCACGGGCTGCTCGCCGCGGTTGGTGACACTACAGCGATCGCGGGTGACCGCGACTTCCACCAGTTGGCACTGCTGCAGGAACCGGTATTTCAGCGATTCCCACCACGGCGGCAGGGCGGGTGCGATGCGCACGCCGCCGGGCGTTACTTCCAGTCCGCCGAAGCCCTGTACCACGCACAGCCAGTAGCCGCCTTCGCCCGCGCCGTGGATGCCGTCGCGCGACCCGTCACCGGTGGCGTAGAGGTCCAGCTCTTCGGTGAGGCGGAGGAACTTTTCAGCGTCGCGCAGAAGTCCCAGCCGGGCCGCGACCAGTGCGTGAGTGCCGTAGCTCAACGAGGAATAGTGCATGCACAGCGGCGCATATTCCCGCCAGCAGCGGTCAAGCTCATCGCCCGACAGCTCGTCCGGCAGCGCCTGGTGTATCAAAATGGTGTCGGCCTGTTTGGAGGTCTTGTCGATGCGTCCCCATCGGCCCTGGTTGAGGACGGTGTCCGGCTCGGGGACATCGTCGAAGCCCGCGAACTGCGCAATCGTCCCGTTGCTCAGGCGCGGCACGTGCAACTTCTCTGCCAGCTCGCGCCAGCGTTCCAGCACGGGCCCGCCGGCTCCGCAACGGGCGCGGACTCCTTCGAGTATGGGCCCGGCGGATGCCAGAAAATACTCAACGGCCGCTATTGCCTGCCGGATTACCCTGCGGGTCAGTACGTTCGTATAGGCGTTGTCGTCCACGTGCAGCGAGAACTCATCAGGCCCGCACACGTCGCGGATGTGGTACTCGCCGTTTTCGTCCGGTCCTTCCGCTCGTGAGGCGAAAAATCGGCATACCTCCAGCACCACCTCCAGTCCGCTGGAGAGCATCAGCTTGTCGTCGCCGGTAAGCCGCCAGTAGCGGAGTATCCCAAGGGCGACGGCGAGATTGACGTGCCTTTCCTGGTAGCCGACGTCGTCGGTGCTCAGCTTCGGACAGTCCACGTCGCCGGAGGCGAACGAGTCCCACGGATAGCTGGCGCCTTTCAGACCGTCCTGCAGCGCAAGCCCGCGCGCCGGACCCAGCCGATGGGCGCGGTAGAGGATGAGGTTCCGCGCCGTTTGCGGCGCGACGGCCGTCAGCAGCGGAAGCTGGAACATGTCCATGTCCCAGAAGACCCCGCCTAGATAGAAATCCCCGGTCAGGTTCTTCGCGCCGATACCGGCCGCGCCCTCGTTCTCGCCGGCGGCGATGCGTGTGGACCAGCAGGCGAAGCGGACGGCAAGCTGCGATCGCTCATCGCCGACTATCTCCACATCCGCCACCTGCCAGAACCGCTCCATCGCCTCGACGTGCTCGTCGAGAAGTTCCTCGAACGTCCGCGGGCGAATCTGCTCCAACAGCCGTTCGCCGTCCTTGACGGCCGACTCCACTCCTTCCAGATCGCCGGTGACCGCGCAGGTTTTTTCGAACGTAAGCTCCCTTCCGGCGTGTTCGGGTCTGAGGTGGAACCGCAGCGCCGTCCGGACACTATCGGCTACTGCTGAGACGGCTACCGCTTCGCCTCCGCTCTGCCGGCAGGTCCCGTGCACGGCGGAATAAACGTTCGCCTGCGGCGAGCAGATGACGGCTATAAGCAGGTTCTCACCGGCTTCCAGCCGCTCAGGACGGGTCAGGCGGATGAAATCACCCTCGATATTCCGCAGGGGTTCGTTCTTGTAGTATTTTGCGCGATGGCTGCGGACGTCGGCGTCCAGTCCCATCTCGAGGTCCAACGGACCGGCCGAACGTTCCAGCGTTATCCGCAGACGCTGACAGGCGACATTCGGCGCCGCCAGCGAGGCAAACCGCTCGGCCGAGACGCGCACCCGCGCCCCTCCGGCTTCGAAAACCGCCTCACGGAGCAGCACTCCGCGGCGGAGGTCCAGTTGCCTGTGGCTGCGGATGCAGGGCATTTCGCTACCCGCCAGGCACAGCCGCACATGGGGCCAATACACCCCCTGCATAAGATAAGGGCGTCCCAGCGGCCCGCGCGTCCACAGCCCGGAAAGATACACGCCGCGCCAGTCGTCCCGGCCGGCTTCGAAAGGCGTGCCTCGCGTGGCGAACCTGCCGTTACCCACACTCAGCAGCACGTTGCGATGGTCCGCGTTTTCGCTTGGCAGATCTTGTTCATCCACAATCCAGCTCACACCGCTCTCCTTGGCTTGCTGTTCGGCAAGGGTCAATTGTAGCGGGCGCGGGCTTGAACGAAAGGCGCGCAGTCGAGGTGTATTCGATAACCAGCATTATACAAATGGTCCCAACGACACGAATGGAGGACTACCGCGGACAGCTCGGCGCAGCCGCAAGCCGAAGACAGCGACAGGGCTTACGCAAAGTGCTCTAACTTACGAACAGATGTGTGCCGGCGAATTGCGGGTCGGTGGTGAGGTTCAGCCCGAGCCGCCGCAAGCCGGTCTCGTCGCCGGGCGTGGGAATGTGCGTCATGTGCGCTTCGCAGCCGCGGAGGGTCTTTAGCTGTTCCATCGCCAGCCGGGCCGTCGGGCTCGTGGTGGAGCTTATCCCCAGGGCGATAAGTGTCTCTTCCAGGTCCAAGCTGACGCCCTTGCCGTTGAGTATGTCCTGCTTCAACTCGCCGACGGCCTCTATGACATTCGGCGCTATCAGGTGCAGATGCGGCGGGAGCTTGGCCAGGTGCTTGGCGGCATTGAGCACCAACGCCGAGGCCGCGTGCATCAGCGGCGAGTTCCGCCCGGTGATGATCGTTCCGTCGGGCAGCTCAACGGCCGCTCCGCAGAAGACGCCCTCGTTGCCCTTGTCGTGCTCGCGGGCTTCCTCGGCGGCCGACCGTGCCGGTGCGACCACCACGCGGTCGTCCTGGGTGACATTCAGGGCCTTCATCAATCCCTCGACGCGATCGACGGTGCCTTCGTCGCCAACGCCCATGAGGTACTCGCAGCGGTAGCGGAATGTCCGACGGATGACCTCCTGACGAGCGGCGTGGCAGACGGCGTCGTCGTCGATGATGGCTGAGCCGACGCGGTTGACGCCCATGTCCGTCGGTGACCGGTAGGGCGATTCGGAGTCGGTAATCCGCTCCAGGATGGCCTTGAGTACGGGGAAGCTCTCAACGTCGCGGTTGTAGTTGACGGCTCGCTTGTCGTAGGCGTCCAGATGGAAGGGGTCTATCACGTTCACGTCGCGGAGGTCGGCGGTGGCGGCCTCGTAGGCGATGTTGGCCGGATGGTTCAGAGGCAAATCCCAGATGGGGAAGGTCTCGAACTTGGCGTAACCGGCCGAGCAGCCGTTCCTCGCCTCGTGGTACAGTTGGCTCAGGCACGTCGCCAGCTTGCCGCTGCCCGGTCCGGGACCGGTGACCACCACCAGGGGCTTGGACGTTTCTATGAAGGCGTTGGCGCCGTAGCCCTCGTCGGAGACTATCCGGTCCACGTCGGACGGGTAGCCGTGAATAGGCGCGTGGGTGACTACGCGCACGCCGCGTCGCTCCAGGATGCGACGGAACGTCTTTGCCGCCGGCTGGGCGTCGTAGCGGGTGATAACCACGGCCGACGGCTCCAGACCCCACTGGCGGGCGTCGTCGATCATCTTCATCGCGTCGGAATCGTAGGTGATGCCGAAGTCCGCGCGTACCTTGCGCCGCTCTATGGCGCCGGCGTGGATGCAGAGGATGATTTCGGCCTGGTCCTTGAGTCGGCGTAGCAGGCGCATTTTGACGTTCGGGTCGTAGCCCGGAAGCACGCGGGCGGCGTGGTAGTCGAACAGCAGCTTGCCGCCGAACTCCAGGTAGAGTTTTTCGCCGAAGCGATCGACGCGGTCGAGAATGGCCCGGCTCTGCTCGTTGAGATACTGCTCGTTGTCGAATCCGGGTCGGCGGTGGCCTGCGGCGGCTTCGGATTCCGCTCGTGCCAGAGCATCCATGACTTTGCGACTCCCTTCACAGTGAAAGCTTTTCCGGCGGGCATTCTACCGGCCGAGGCGCCGGCTGCAAACTTGCGATTGGCGGGCGGGTGCCGCCGAAAAAATTTTCTCGCAGAACCGCCTTGAAACCGGGCGGGGGTGCATAGAATAAGACCGGCCGAAACGGGCCTTGTCCT
>JBKHJB010000083.1:0-9645 GCA_046538345.1 Phycisphaerae bacterium | reverse complement strand
GGACACCGGCAGAATAACGTTGCTCTTTCCGCCGCCGATTGCTAGCTTCGAGAGCAACGCTGATCGTAACTTCGCGGGCGCCAATTCTGGAGAACACGAAATGACACATGCGATGAAGACCTTCGGGGTGGTCGCGGCATTGCTGCTGGTTGTTGTCGCCATGGGCTGCGAGAAGAAAGTTACCCTCACGACGATGAACCACACGGACGAGTCCCTGAGCATCCGGTACACTACTCCCGACGACGGGAGCCGCACGGCCGGTACGGTAGGACCGGGCGGCTCGCTGACCCATTCGGTAAGGGTCAAGGAAGAAGAATTGCCGGTGCAGTGCTCCTACAGGGCGGACAACCTTGCCGGCGGCACGCTCACCCACACCAACTTCCCGATTACTAAAGATACCCCTGGGAAGCTGTGGTTCCACGTCACCTCGCAAGGCCGGCTCGCCGGTCCTTACACCAAGGACGATGTCCACGTAGAAAGCCGTCAGGGCAGCGACGTGCAGATCGACGCCGGACAGCAGATGATCGTGGAATAGTCGGCGGCGACGGGTAGCCGAACCGACTCCAAGCTTTTCGCACCCTCGGGACAGCCGGGGGTGCTTTATGCGCCGGCCGATGCGTCATTTACTTCCTTGCGGGCCAGCGGCGCGAACGTTGTGCCCTGCACCAGGATGGAAAACGCCACCACCACATAGGTAATCGCCAGCAGAGCGTCTCGCTGGCCTCCGGCGGGCAGAGAAAGCGCCATCGCCACAGCCAATCCGCCGCGAAGCCCACCCCAGACCAGCAGCCGCACCGCCCGCGTCTCGGAAGGATGATTGCGCCGCAGCAGCGCCACCGGCCCGCCGACGCACACCCACCGCGCCAACAACGCCGCCGGAATCATAAGCGCACCGGCGGCCAGATAGTGCGCCCGCGGGTTGACCACCAGCGCCTCCAGCCCGATGAGCACGAACAGCACAGCCGTCAGCACCGCGTCGATGAGTTGCCAGAAGTCCGTCAGGTGTCGGCGCATCTGTGGAACCATCGCCAGCTTCAAGCCGCGGTTGCCCGTGAGCAGACCGGCCGCCACCATCGCCAGAGGCCCCGAGACATGAAGCACTTGCGAAGCGAATGCGTATCCGCCGGCTACCATCGCCAGCGTGACCATGGTCTCGACCTGGAAATCGTCTATCCCCCTCAGCAGGTGATACCCCACCCAGCCGAGCAGAAGACCGAAGGCGATGCCGCCAAACGCCTCGCGGCAGAACACCAGGGCGACCTCGCCCGCGCCGACCGGTCCACTACCGAGGTCCAGCAGTGTCAGGAACACCACAACGCCCAGACCGTCGTTGAACAGAGACTCCCCCGTAATCATCGTCTGTGTATCGCCGGGCGCGCCCACCTTGCGGATGATCGCCAAGACCGCGATAGGGTCGGTCGGGGCGATCAGCGCGCCGAACAAAAAGCAATGGATGGGCGAGAGGTCTATGCCCAGAAGCTTCGCTACAGCCAGTAGCAGTCCGCCGACGATAAAAGTGGTGCCGACCACACCGGTCGTAGCCAATAGACCGACGGACCACTTCCGCCGGGCCAGGTCGTTGATGTCCACGTGCAGTGCGCCGGCGAACAGCAGCGCCCCCAACATGCCCTCCAGCAGGACGTCGGAGAACCGCATGTCGCTTACCCAGCGGCGAACATCGTCCGCCGCGGCCGGCCAGAGCTGTCCCACCGCCAACACGCTGCCCGCAGTCACCAGCGACAGCAGCATCAGTGCGATGCTCCGCGGCAGCTTCAACAGGCGGTAGTTGAGCCACGCGAACGCGGCGGCCAGCGTGATAAGCAGCGCTGCCGAATGTATGGCGTCCATGCCGTCTCCTCACCTGCCGGCAGCAGCTTGCAGTGCCCCGGCGCGGGGAAAGAACAACCCGCGGTCCCGGGCCGGTAGCAAGCTGTTCCGCTACTCCCAGCTAAAGCGCAGGACAGCGGCGTCGGCCTTGCCCCGCTGCTCGGAAACCCACGCGGGCGCCTCGTCGTCACCGACGTCCACGCCGAAAAATGACGTGAGCGGCGACTTTCTCGGAGCGTCCAGCGTAAGGATATCCACCCAACCGGCCACATAGACACCCTCGGACGTCACAGCCAATCCGTCAAACAGCGATTCGCCGACGACCTTGCCATCCTCGTCGGTCTCCGTGCCGCGAACGATGGTGGCGTAGAGGATATTGTCGAGATTCGGCGTCAGGACATAGAGGAACCCGTACCGCGACCATTGCTCGCCGGGCCAGGATTGATGGGCGTTCTCGCAGGTCCAGGTCACGGGCGCCCCGCGGCCGGTGACATACACACGCCCGCGGTCGTCCGTGCTGACGCGGCTGATGTAGTTTCCGCTGAGCTTCGGCCAACCGGTCGGCGTTCCGTCTTCCTGGAAGCGGCCGTTGGAGCCGGGCTTGATATTGTGGAAGTACCACCCGTCCAGCAAATCGCCCTTCTCGGCGTCCACGCGTCCTATCCAGAAAATCGATATGTTGCCCGTATCGCCGACCAGGTTTCCCTTGAAGCGGTACTGATTCGAGCCGTGCTGCCAGGCGACCATGTAGAGGTTGCCGGTATTCGGATCGTAATGCAGGTCCTGGGCCTTCTGGTCCGGGGTGTGAACGCTGTCGCCTTCCCTGTAGAGGTTCGTGGACCACAGGAGCTTGCCGTCGCTGCGGTAGCGGGCGAGCAGCACGTCGAAAGCGGGAAACCCCTGCTTACCCTTGACCTGGAAGTCGTACTGCATGGTTCCGGAGACTACGATATCACCGTCCGGAAGGACGACCACCTGCCCGCCCTGACGGATACCGCGCAGCCAGAACTTCACCGGCGCCCAGCCGCCTTCGCCGTCATAATCGAAGTATCCGTCCTTATCGCCCTCGTTCCAGCCACGCTTGTAGAACCACCAGTACTGCCCCTCGTCGTTAAGCTGCTCATCGCTGTGGTGCAGGTCCACGCACCAGCCGCGTGTACGTTCGTATTCCCACTCGGAAGACGACCCGTCGGCATTGAGCCGCAGCAGATAGGCGGCCTGGCTGCGACCTTTTGTGCCCGCGGTCCAGTACACCCTGCCCTTTGAGTCCACATCCAGGCCGGTAACGGGAGACTGGTTCGGCCCGCCGGCGCGGACCCACAGCAGTTCGCTTCCGTCGGCGCTGATTCGGGCGATTACGGACTCCCGGCCGGACCAGTCCTCGTCCGGCGCTACGGAGGCGATATTCTCGCCCTTGCCCCCGCCGAGATAAACGGAGTCGTCCGGGCCGATCGCCAGCCGTGTCGGCTCGAACGAACCGCACGGCAGAACCGACAGCCATTCCAGCTCCGTCAGATCCGCCGACAACTTCGCTACGAAAGGGCAGTCCTCGTCGATATCCCCGCTACCCGCCGGGCAATGGATGGGGACGTTCACGGCCCATTCCCGCGGCGATTGGGTCACCCCGCAGACCACCAGAGAACCGTCCGCCAGAGCCGCCATGTCCGTGACTTTGTCCGCTTTTTCGTCGTTTGCGCTGCCAAAGACCGCCGCCCGAACGTCGGCCTTGCTTTGCGGATTCCACTTGCCCGTCGGTTCCCGAACGACCGGCTCGGAAGGTTTCTCCCACTGATCGTCAACCTCATCATCCTCGGACGACGCCCCGACTGGCTGGCTTTCCGGCTCGTCGCCGACCTGCCCGGACGACGAAACGTCCGTTCCCGCGTCGGGTTCGGAGTCCGACGGCTCTGTAACCGCAGACTGGTCGTCGTCCTGCGACGGCTCGGTGTCCGGCGTTTGGGGCGGCTCTTGGTCTGCCGGCTCCGAGGGTTGGTCGGACGGCGCAGCCACCACGGGACCCGGCAGCCGATTCGCGTCGTCGCCGCCCCGCGGCATCAACTTCACGCAAGCGAAGGCGATAACCGCCGCCGTTACGACCGCCGCGGCGACGCATATCCACATGCCGCCGCGACCCCCGCCTGACGAATGTCCGACATCCAGGAGCGAGTTGTCCTCGCTTTGAGGGGTGTTGTTCTCTCCACCGCTGTCGGGGACCTCACAGACGCACCCGCACTGGGGACACCGCCCATTTCTTCCCGCGGCCTCGTCCGGCGCCGAGACTGTCGCCCCGCACTGCCCGCATTTGAAATGAATCATCCCGTTTCTCCTTCTGTCCCTGTCGCTCGGCACTATACCGTTTCAACGCGGGATGCGCCCATTGAGTTTTGGTAATTCAGCGACAGGCGTCAGTGGCGTCGAGATCGCAGGCAAAACCCCGGGGCGCGGCAGCCGCCGGTCTATGCGACGTCGCGGACACGACTGAACGCAACGACGCGATCCTTGCCCTGTTGCTTGGCGAGGTACAGGGCGCGATCTGCCATCGCCAGCAGTTCTTCGGCAGTTACGGGGTCGTCGGCGTTAAGCGAGGCAACACCCACCGACAAGGTTACGCCCTCGCAGCCGCTGAGTCGGCATGTGACATCCTTCAACTCACGACGTATGCGCTCGGTAACCTGCACCGCGCGGTCGAGCGGGGTGTGAGGAAGCAGCAGTACGAACTCGTCGCCGCCGTATCTGCCGGCGACGTCGGCCTTGCGCAGCGACTTGCTGATGACGGCGGCCGCGTCGGCGAGTACCCTATCGCCCACCTGGTGCCCAAGCGTGTCGTTGAGATTCTTATAGCAGTCCAGGTCGCACATGCAGCAGGTCAGGTCGAAACCATAGCGACGGGCCTCGTCAAAGCGCTTGCGGAGCAGCTCGTCGAACCGCCTCCTGTTGGAAAGTCCGGTCAGCGAGTCGGTGGTCGCCATACTTTCCAACTGGTCCATGGACTTCTTCAGCTCGGCGTTCTTTTTCTCAAGCTCCCGCAGCATCTCCCTCAGCCGTTTCTGGAGCCGAGCGTTCTGCCGGCGGATGCGGTGCTGGTCGATGCTCTTCTCAATCAGAACCGGTATGGTAAACAGGTAGTCGCCGAGCTTGACCACGTAGTCCTGCGCACCGTGGGCGATGGCGTCGCCGGCGGTGGCCGAGTCGTTCTCTCCGGTGACCACCACAACCGGGACGTCCGCTCGGGTTCGGATTTCCCTCAGCAGCTTCAGCCCGGGCATATCGGGCAGATTCCAGTCCTGGAGCACCACGTCGAAACGAGCCGGATCCTCGGCGAGGCACTGCGAGGCGGACCGCACCCCGCGGATGCGATCACCGGCGGTCGGGCCGTAATACGACTCCAGCGCGTCGCATATCAACTCGAGCTGATCCGCGTCGTCCTCGACGACCAGTATTCGCGGAGCTTTTGGCGTATCGTCCGTGACGTTCAACTCGTCTCCCCTTGCTGAAAGTCGCCGGCGGTGGAAACGAGCTCCCGGGCGTTTTCTTCGTGGCTTTCCGCGTGGGTTTCTCCGGTCTCCGCGTTCAACTCACGGGCAGAAAGAGCGACGTAGAAGGTGCTGCCTCCACCCGGCGCGGCTTCGACCCAAGCGTCGCCGTCGTGGTTGGCGGCAACCGCCTTGACCAGAGCAAGCCCGACGCCCTTACCCTCGACACCGGCGGCTACAGGGTTCGCCGCCCTGCGGAAGACGCGGAAGACCTCCCGCCGCTCGTCGGGTGAAAGTCCCGGCCCGTTGTCGGCGACATGAAACACGTGCCTCCCGTCGCTGCGACCATAGCCGATTTCAATGCGTCCGTCGCCGTCGCGATTAATGTACTTCACGGCATTGTCGATGAGGTTCTGAAACGCCTGGCGGACTCGCCGCCGCTCGACGCACAGCGTCGGCATGTTGTTATCCATCTCCACCGTGATGCCCCGGGCGGCTATCTCGTAATCGAAGGCGTCAACGACTCCCCGCACAAGCTCGTACATGTCGGTCGGTTCCCTGCGCTGGGGACGGGTGTTCACCCGGGAAAGCTCCAGCAGGTCCTCCAGCATATCGCCGGCAAGTTTCACGTTGGCGCGGACGCGTTCGAGTCGTCGTAACGCCTCTGTCGGCAACTCGGACGGGAAACGACGCAGTACCGTCTCCACCAGTCCGGAGACGTTTCGCAATGGTGCGTTGAGGTCGTGACTGACGGCCCGGAGAAAATCCTTCTTCTCGGCGGCCTCGCGACGCAACCGATTGTTGACCCGCCGCAACTCACCCGTGCGCAAGCGGACCTTCCGCTCCAGCCGTTCGTTGGCGCCCAGCAGCGCCTGCCGCGAACGGGCTACTTCGTCGGCCATCGTATCCAGCGCCGACGCCAGCTCGCCTATCTCGTCGCTTCGCCTTATCCGTACGCGGGCGGAGTAATCGCCCGCGGCCAATCGTGAAGTCGCCGAAAGAAGCTTGCGCACCGGCTGGACCAGCACGCGCCAGACCAGCAGACCTCCCAGCGGGAGCCCCCCCGCTATGAGAGCGGCCGCTATAAGAAGCATCGTCGTGCGGACTTCAGCCAGAGAGGCGGCCAGCGGTGTGGTGTCTATAACCATGCGCAGCGAGCCGACAAGCCGCGCGGGTTCATCGCCTCCCGGTGTGTAAACGACCGGTCTGGCCAAGGCGAACACGTCCCGACCCAGTGCTTGTGTCTCGGAGACGGCCAGGGGCCAGTTTATGACACCCGGGGACTCGTCACACCCGTCACGGCAAGCCCGGGCGACGACCTGCCTGTCTGAATCAATAAACGCGACCTGGCGGATGCCGTCGGTGAGGACAAAATCCCCGGCCAGGCGGTCCAGTGCGTCAATGTCCTCTTCAAAGAGCGCCTCGCCGGAGGAGCGGACCAGCGAATCGGCCAGGACTTTGACGTGACAACGACGGGACTCCTCCAGCCACCCCCGTATCACAGCATAGTACGACCAGCCACAGACAGCCGTTATGACCAGAACAACCGCGGTCAGCGTCAGGATGGACTTCACCTGCATCCCCACCCGCGGCCGCAGGAGGCGAACAAGCGTCCTCGGTATACTCCGGACAGTTAAGCTCATCTCTGACTTTTACCGTTTCTGAGGTTCTTGCCGGATTCATGGACTGTATCGACAGTTACGGACGGCGACTTTTGCACCCCGGGATAAACGTGCGAGCTTTGTCCGATGCGGGTTGCGGAATCCCTCAACCCATCGGAGCAGAAAGACCTTGGTGCAGCCGGAGCCGCCGCACCGATGGAGCCGACCCCCCCGGTCGACCGTTCAGTAAGGCGAAAACCTTGATTTTGGGCTTGCAGAGAAAACTACTTTCGGTTATAAGTATATAAGAGCGGCGACTTGCATATCTTGTGGCAGCGAGGATAAAGAGAGGCCCATCTGCTCAGCTAGAAAGCTGGGACGGCTCGCTATGGAAATTGGAGGCAAGGAATTTCCCGTCTCCAGGGATGGAGGTTCGTCGGGATTCGGCGGAGGCGTATCCCCCATCATAGGGGATAGTCCGACACTCCGCAGGGTTGTAGCTACCGCTGATGAGGTAGCAGGCAACGACTGTACTGTTCTCATCGAGGGTGAGAGCGGGACGGGTAAGGAATTGCTCGCCCGCCGTATCCACCGCCACAGCTCACGCCGGGACGGACCGTTTGTGCCGGTCAGTTGCCCGGGCGTGACAGACTCCCTTTTCGAAAGTCAGTTCTACGGGCACGTTCGCGGCGCCTTTACCGGCGCGACTACCGACTCAATGGGCGTAGTCCGCTCCGCGGAAAACGGCACCCTGATGCTCGACGAGATCGGCGAGCTTTCCCTGCACCTGCAGCCGAAGCTGCTGCGGCTGTTGCAGGAACGGGAAGTCGTACCGGTCGGAGCGTCTCAGCCGATAAAGACCAACACACGGTTTATCGCGGCTACCAACCGGAACCTCACCCAGCAGGTCGCCCGCGGCGAGTTCCGTACGGACCTGTATCACCGGCTGAACGTGGTGCGGCTGGAGATGCCCCCTTGCGGGACAGGCCCACCGATATAGACATCCTGCTGGACTACTATCTGGAATTCTTTGCCCATCGCTACAACACCCCGCCGCGCGACATACCACCGTCGGTCCGTGCGGAGTTGGCCGCCTACCCCTGGCCGGGCAACGTTCGCGAGTTGTGTTGCTACGTGGAGCGGCTGTATGCGGCAAATCTGCCGGCCACGGCGCCGGCGCAGCCCAAGCAGGCCGAGCAAGAGCGGTACGAGCCCGTCATGAGCGGGCGTTCGGGCGGGAAAATGCCCTTCAGCTTGGCGGCGGCAGAGGCGCGGGCAATCCGTCGGGCACTCGAGACGGCCGGGCATAACCGCTCCCAGGCCGCCCGACTGCTGCACATCCATCGAAGCACACTCCTGCGCAAGATGCGTCACCACGGCCTGGACGCCGGCGTCTGAGTCCACCGATCCCACCCGCCGCATTTACCCGTTCTGCTTGGTGTCTGCGCACGACGCGCCGCAAAATGCGACACCTCGAAGCGAGGCGCGCGGCGCCTGACGCGCATCGCGACACCCCCGAAGCGGGCACAGCCGCTGGCGGCGGGTGAATTATCCAGACGCAAGTCTTTGCTTAAACAGCTCTTAAGTGTTTTACGGGTGTGTGCGCCGCTTACGGCACAGCGGTTGTATAAGTACTAACGCTCGTGGAGCTGGTTAATGCGAGAAAGATTTCGAAACATGCCGGTGCTGAGGCCGGCAGAGAGACGATGCGTCGTCCTGGTTGCCCGGGACGACGGCTTGGCCGAACACATACGGCGGGCCTTCGCGAGACAAGTAAAGACCGGTCGCCTGCTGACGTATCGCCGTGCGGAGCATTTGCTGCGGTCGATGCCTCGGGCGGAAGTGGGTCTGGCGATCCTGGCCGGGCCCCCGAACCCGGCGGAGCTTACGCGGACGTTGGAGCGTCTGCGGCAAGCGTTGCCGCGAACGGTTCTGGCGGCTATCGGCGAAAGCGGCGCCGGACCTGAAGAGCAGGCCGCCCGCGAAGGCGGCGCCCTGTTTTTCACGCAGATTATCCCCCGCCCGCACCTGCGGGAGATGATCAGCCACGCCGTCCGCAGACCGTGGGCAGCAACGCGGTAGCCGCCGAGAAGGCGAGACGCCAATCCGGCGACCAACACGAGCTAGAAAAATATAGAGTTTCCGACGAAGTCCGGTCACTCGGCGGCACAGCCGCCCGCCGGCAACTTTGTCGGGGAGCCTGCGAGTGCCGAGCTACGGACAACGAGCCGCAAGTGGTTCTGAGCGCCCACTTGTTATTTAGCCCTAATTTCCTCCCAGGGCATCCGAAAACGGCACTCCACGGTAGAGTAAATAGTTCGTAAGCCGATGGAGATGAGCGCCCATCGGCCCACGCTTCGGTCTCTCCTCCTCCGAAGCCCGCGGACACAGTTCCTGCTTACGCCGGAACCCTCTACCAAGGCGAAGGGCGAGAACGGGCCTTGAGCAAGTCCTTCTCGCCCGCTTTTATGCGCTCCGTGTCCGTGAGCGCTTTTATTATAGGCGCGCCACGCGGAAAACACCCCCAAAACCAACGCCCGACCTGGTAAGTGCTACCTCCGTAGCCATTACCGAAACGTCGGCAACCGCCGTAGCCGACGCAATTACCCAAACGTCGGTAACCGCCGTAGGGTCGCGCAAGTCGCGCCGTTTGCGACTTGCCGACGCGATTACCAAAACGTCGGCAACAAGTTGCCGACCCTTCTATGAAGCCGGGTCGGTCAAGTCCGAATCAATATCTTTTT
>JBKHJB010000082.1:0-9717 GCA_046538345.1 Phycisphaerae bacterium | reverse complement strand
GGCGTCCTGGATAACCGGCAAATCGCCGCGAGTTCACCGAGCCGATGGCAGGGGACGATTGTACTTGACCGCGCTTGTTCACAAGGGGATAATGCAATTCAGCGAAGCGTATGGAACGTGTTTTGTCGGCTTGTTCCCTACGGTGCAAGCCGAAGTTATTTAACAACTTGTAGGGACGGCTGAGGTGTGGAAGTTCGGGCAGGCCGTCCGGCAATCGGCGTTCCGCCCCGACGTTGAAGAGGGAGCTTCTTGCGCGTCCGGGCTGTGTTGCGAGCGACGCCCCTGCGGGAGACAGTGATAGAAAGGTCGCCGCTGCACCGAACGCCGTTGACTCGTAGTCGCCGGTGCGCCTTGCGGGGCGTCTCGGCGGAGACGAGGCCTTCGGGTAATACATTCACATGAGCCATTGCATAGCTATCCTCAGGACTTACCGGAAAATGTCATCGACGTGGCGCTCGTCTTCAGGCGAACGCAAAGAAAGCAGTTGCGCCTCATCTTTGGGGCGACGTAGGCAATTGCATACCCCCTGCGTACTGAGATGATACCCGTGGTAAGCTCGGCTTAGGTGGATTGAAGCCCAAGGACACCGACCGGATCGCCGGTGGCGACGGTCGGCGCCTGCCCTGTTTGGAGCACCCCCTCGGCGCGTCCCTGTGGAAAGGAACGTGCCACCATGCTGGATTCTGTTTTGCCTGTAATAGGCGCCCTTTCGCCGGGGGTATCAGCGGCTATCGCGATCGTAGCTCTCCTTGCAGGCGGGGCGATCGGCTTCGGCATCAAGAGCTATCTGGATCACCTCTCGCGGGATGCGCTCCGCCGGGAGTGCGAGAACACCCGCAAGTCCGCCGAGGTCGAGGCCCAGAAGATAATCGCCCAGGCCGAGGCGCAGGCCAAGAGCGAGTTCATCCAACGCCGAGAGCAGTTTGACACCGAGACTGAGGAAACACGCAAGGAACTCCGCGACGAGGAGCGGCGCCTCTCCAAGCGAGAGGACCTGATCGACCAGAAGCTCGAATCTCTGGGCGACAAGGAGCGTACGGTGGAAGCCGCCGAGAAGGCCGTCGCCGAGCGCGAGGAGGCGCTGGAGGGTAAGGACAAGGAGCTTAGCGACATCATCGATCGCCAGCGGAAAGAGCTTCTGCGGGTCTCGAACCTCTCGATGGACCAGGCCCGCGAGCAGGTACTCGCCCGCGTTGAGCAGGAGATGGAGCGGGAGACCGCCGAGCTTATAGAGAAGCGACTGGAAGAGGCCCGTGAAAAGTCCGAGTCCGAGGCCCGTGAGATAGTCGTAAGCTCCATCCAGCGTTACGCGGCCGAGCATACCTCCGACTCCACGGTTTCTACGGTCGATATCCCCTCCGACGACATGAAAGGCCGTGTCATAGGCCGGGAGGGGAGAAACATCCGGGCGTTCGAGAAGGCGACGGGTGTGGACGTCATCGTGGACGACACGCCCGGCGTGGTGGTGGTCTCGGCGTTCGACCCGGTCCGTCGCGAGGTCGCCCGCAGGGCGCTGGAAAAGCTCATCCAGGACGGACGCATCCACCCCACCCGCATCGAGGAAGTGGTCTCTGCCATGGAGAAGGAGGTCGCCCGCCAGATTACCGAGTTCGGCAAGCAGGCGGTCCTGGAGGCGAATGTCCGGGGCGTGCACAACAAGCTGGTCGAACTGCTCGGGCGGCTGCACTTCCGCACCAGTTACGGACAGAACGTCCTGACGCACTCCCAGGAGGTGGCGCACCTCTCACAGGTGATGGCCGACCAGCTCGGTCTTAACGGTCGCGTTGCCCGCCGGGCCGGGCTGCTTCACGATATCGGAAAGGCCGTGGACCACGAGGTCGAAGGCAGCCACCCGCAGATAGGCGCCGACCTGTGCAAGCGCTACAACGAGCGGGAGGAAATAATCAATGCGGTCGTCGGTCACCACGGCGACGTGGAGGCGACGAGCATATACACGCCGATTATCGCCGCCGCGGACGCGATAAGCGCCTCGCGCCCGGGCGCCCGGCGTGAGACCCTGGAGCGTTACATCCAGCGGCTGGAGAAGCTCGAGGAAATCGCCAATGCGTTCGAGGGCGTCCGTCAGGCGTACGCCATCCAGGCCGGCCGAGAAGTCCGCGTGATGGTGGACGCCGATCAGGTGGACGACAAGCTTTCGACGAAAATCGCCCGTGACATAGCACGTCGGGTCGAAGACGAGATGGAATATCCCGGCGAGGTGAAGGTTACGCTCATCCGCGAGGTGCGCTGCACGGAGTACGCGCGGTAGGGCGGACTTCGGCGCAAAAAACGTTGGCGGCGGGCGCGACCGCCCGCCGCCAATCGGCAGCGCCCGAGAAAGTCATCGGGTCGTCGAGAGGTAACGTCGGCCTGCGGGGGCAAAAACTTTAGCCCCATCCTCGAACAGCGGCCGGGAATCACTCGGTGGCGATTTCGCCGCGCTTCCGCTGACGCACGAACCGAACCGCCGCCAGGATGCCCGCGGCGAACAGGTAAACCGTTATCACACCGAGGATCGCGTCCGCGACCAGCAGCGTGGTCTTGCCCGTCGCCTGGAAGTTGATGAACAGGAGGACCAGATTGGTCGCCGTCGTCGCCAACATCGCGACAGCCGGTATCAGGGCGAACCAGAAGCTCCGTCCCTTGCGCAGCAGCCAGAGTGCCGCCAAAGCCAGCACCATCGCCGCCAGGAGCTGATTGCTGGTGGCGAACACGCCCCAGAGTACCGTCACGCCGCCCGACAGCGCGAAGACCAGCATAATTGCCACAGCCAGCGCCGAGTTGACCCAGTAGAGCTTGAGAAACTTAAGCACCGCGCGGAATGCGCCGCTGGTGGCCGTGGGGAATGCCGGCTCGGAGGTGTCGGCGGACTGCGGCGGTGCGATGGGGATGCCGTCGGCGCCGGCGGGTGTACGTTCGCCGGTGCCCCACTCGCCGCGGGAGTCCTCCCTCGCGACCCTCTGCGACCAGATGTCGTACTTGCCGAACAGCGTCCGCCAGATTTCCTCGATGAGGTATCGCGTCAGGCGGATGGCGGTGTCCAGCGTGGTTACCAGAAAGCCCTCCAGCATTACCATCCCGGCGACGGCTCCGACGGCCACCGGTATCCCGAAGGCGATGCTCCCGGCGTTGCCTACGGCCATCGCGAAGCCGAGCACCGGGTTTCCGTCCCGCGCAAGGCCCAGCAGGCGCGGATGCACGTCGCTTATGTACCCGCTGCGGGTCGCGCCGATCATGAGCACGGCTATCACGCACACGGCCAGGAAACTCTCCAGCAGCATGCCGTTGTAGCCGATCCGCCGGGCGGCGCGTTCACTGGTAATCTGCTTACAGGTCGTTCCGCCGGCACATAAGCTGTGAAATCCGCTGACCGCGCCGCAGGCGATGAAGATGAACAAGCCGGGCCAGAAGAGCACATTCAGAGCTTCCCGGCCCTGGCTGAGGTTGTATTGCGGCAGCGGCTCGGGCGAAGCCCCGCCGCGGACACCCGCTGCCGCCAGTGTCACCAGCAGCAGCGCCATGCCTACGTAGAGTATGTGCACGTTGATGAAGTCACGACTTTGGAGGAATATCCAGACCGGTACGCCTGCGGCGATCAGAACGTACGCCGACAGAAGGAACATCCACAAATGCTGGCCGGTCATTGTCCACGATCCGAACGCCGCGACAGTCTCCGGAAACGCCACGGGGAAGTGCAGTCCTATGGTGATGCTCGCACCGCAAATCATCAGGGCCAGCAGCGAACACTTCCACACCGAGACCTTCTTCTTGAGGTACAGCCAGCCCAGCACAGGGGCGACGGCCGTAATGATTATCACACTCATAGAAGCGATACCGCCGATGACGACTTTCTCCGATCCGGCATCGCCGACCACGCGGAACAGTGTCTGGTCTTTCGGAAGCTCCAGGCGGTCGAAGGGCAGCATGCTGGTAAGCGCCGTCGCGGATGCGTTGAGAAACGACGCGCACACCAGCGCCAGCACCAGAATCAGAAACACCGTCAGCGCCACGAACGCGCCCGGGCCTATCACCCTGCGCGCGATGGTTGCGATGGACTGTCCACCTTCGCGGGTGGCGATATGTGTGGCGAGGTAGTCGTGAACAGCCCCGATGAACACGCCTCCGACCAGCACCCACAACAGCGCCGGTCCCCAGCCATAGATAATCGCAAGCGCCGGCCCCAGGATAGGTCCCGCCCCGGCTATCGAGGCGAAATGGTGTGCGAAGACCACCGGTGTCGGCGTGGGGACATAGTCGGTACCGTCGTTCTTGGCTACAGCCGGTGTCGTGCGGGAGGGATCTTCGCCCAGGCGCTTCGATATGTAGCGAGAGTATAAGCGTCCACCGCCGCCCAGGACCACCGCGGCAGCCGCCAGAACCCAAAGCACGTTCATAGCCGATCTCCCATGGGACAGAGATGTTGTTTATCTGAACGTCCGCGGGGGCGAAACCTACTGCGGACCTGTTTACCTCTCGGATTGATCGTCGGCCCGTCCGGTGATGTGAACGGCCCGACGACCGTTGCCGGCAGCCAATCGACCGACGAACTTGACTATACCCGCTGCGCGTACAGCCACCTCGCTGTCGGCGGGCAGGTCTGTCATCAGGATATCACCCGGCGCGAGATTCTCCAGATCCCCGCCGCGCAGGTTAGTGTCGGAGGTATCGACTGTAATCTGCACGAGATTGTCGCCGGGTTGCGTGGCAACGTTCGGAAACAACACCCGCGGCATCGCCAGTCGCGCTGTGCCGGTGGATTGTCCGACCGTCAACTCTACCCTCGCGACCAGAACGCTTTCCGCCGGGCGGTTCGGCTCGGCCGGCGCCGGTTCGACCTCGCCGGCGCCTGCCTGCTCACCGGGCAGAATCTTCCCGAGCAGGTTCCGGGCCGGTTCGGCTATCACACGCGATAGCAGGCGAAGCTCGGTCTCGTTGGCAGACCTGTTCGGTACGTAGTCGCCGCGGTCTCCGCCCAGCAGGGCATCTATCAGTGCAAAGGCGGGTGCGGCCGCTATCTCAAAAAGAAGCTCAATCGGCTCTGGTGACGTGCTAGACCGGCAAGACGCCAGCAGCATCGCCGCGCCGCCGGGCTGCGTCGAGCCATAGAACTCCGCCAAGCTCTCCACCGACAGTCCCGTCAGCTTGGCGCTGCAGCTGCGAGAAATTCGTTGAGCGACGGCTGCGGCGAGGTCTTCGGCGAAGTCGGCGGCGGACTCTCTGGCGGTTAGCCCCTGAGCTTCGCGAGAGGCGGGAGTGTCCTGCGGACGCGGTTGTTCGTGTCCGGCGGAGTTGTCGGATTCGGATGTACCCATGGCCGACGACCTCCCTGTCGCCGAGTTATCTCAACGGCTTTACACGCTACATAAAACTACCGACGGTGCGATTTGTCAAAGGTTCCTCCGTGGGGCGGCGATGCGGGGTATCAGGCGTCCTGAGAGACGATTCGCACGTCGTCGCCGAAGGCGTCCAGGCGCTGCAGGTGATGCGTCGGAATTACCGCCTCGATGTGTGCGGTCGAATCGGCGTATTGCTGATCGCGTACGTCGGCGTGCTGGGCGATGTACTGCATGAGCTTGCCGTTCCGACAGTCCGCCTGTAGCCGCACACGCACGGCGCTGCCGGCGCTGCGGTCGGCGACGCTGTCGGCAAGCTCGACCGCGCCCGTGCCCATCTTCGCAGACAGGAACAATGCCTCCGGGTACCGCTGCGAGAGGAGTGTGCGCACGGAGGGATCCGTAATCAGGTCCGCTTTGTTGAGCACCAGCAGGCGGTTTTCCCTGCCGCAGCCCAGCTCGTCCAGGACCGAATCGACCGACTGTATCTGATCTTCGACCATCTCGTGCGAAGCGTCGGCTACGTGAATGAGCAGGTCGGCCCATATCGCTTCCTCGAGCGTCGCTCGGAAGCTCGCGACGAGGTGGTGGGGGATGTCGCGCACGAAGCCCACAGTGTCGCTGAGCAGTACTCGGACGCCGTTGTCCAGCTCCCAGCGGCGTGTCTTGGTCTCAAGAGTCGCGAAGAGCTGATCGGCCACCTTGGTTCCGGCGGAGGTCAGCAGGTTCATGACCGTGCTCTTGCCGGCGTTGGTGTAGCCGACCAGGCAGACGCAGTATTGGTCGTCCCGATCGCGGACGGTCCGCAGCTTGCGGTCGTCTATCTCGGAGATCCGCCGCCGTAGATGTGCTACGCGCTTCTTAACGAGCCGACGGTCGATTTCGATCTGCTTCTCGCCGGGTCCGCGCGTACCGATGCCGCCGACGGCTGCCGCGGCGGAGGTGGCCCCGCCGGCGACGCGCTCCAGGTGCGTCCACATGTGTCGCAGCCGCGGGTAGGTGTATTCTAGCTGGGCAAGCTCCACCTGGAGGCGGCTCTCGGCTGTGCGAGCGTGCGCCGCGAAAATGTCCAGAATCAACTCGCTGCGGTCCAGGACCTTTCGCTCCAGAATCTCCTCGAGGTCGCGGATCTGGGCGGGCGTCAGGTCGTTGTCGAAGATGACGGTATCGATATCCAGCTCTTCGCAGCGCTGGGCGATCTGCTCGGCTTTACCAGTACCGACGTAGAGTCCCGGATGGGGCTTGTCGCGCTTGGCGAGCATCTCGCCGACAACGTTCGCCCCGGCGGTCTCTGACAGCGAGCGCAACTCGCCCAGAGGGTCGGCCGGGTCCACAATCGAATCGTGAAACAATACACCCACCAGCAGCGTATTTTCTCGCTGCACCCCCAGTTGCGTGCGTTTCGGCTCGGCCATATGGCTCGAAAATACCTCCAGTTAGTCCACTTACATTATACGACAGGCGGGCCGGTTTGTGCATGGCTTTGTGTATGCCGCTGTTTCGACACGGCTTATAGACACTCACCAAAGATCCACGCCACCAGCGGCAGGATTAGAACCAAATACAAAGCGGTGTTCGTAACGAACAGCACGCTGCCCAGACGAGGCCTCAGGCCGAACATCTCGGCCAGCGCCACGGTGGTAACCGCGGTGGGGACGAATGCCTCGATTATAAAGACTTTCATGGGCAGGCATTCCAGCGGCCAGGGGGTCAGGCGGGTCAGGGCGTAGAGTCCCAAGCCCACTCCGAGTCCGCCCGCAAAGCGCACTGCCGACAGAGCCGCGATCATCGCCTTGATGCTCGCCACGTACCTCACGTACAGCCGCAGTCCTATGGCGAAGTATGCCATCGCGGTTACGAGAAACACCAGAATGTCCACCAGGTGGATATGCTCCAGCAGGCGGGGGTATGGCGCGCCGACGGCCGAGAGCACCACGCCGGTCAGCGCGATGGGCAACGCCACGCTTCGCCAGTCCAGCAAGCTGCGCACGATTATTCTGCCCAGGGGGTCGCCTTCGCCCTGATGGGCCTTGGCGATCGGGTACAGCAGCAGCACGGTGACGGGGGTGAACATAAGTCCGTAGATGCCAACCAGCCCCAATCCTTCTATCCCGTAGAGCAGGTACACCACCAGTCCGCCGAGCGTGGGTCCGACGTTGCCGACCGCACAGGCCACCGCCAGCAGCCCGCGCCGCCGGCGTTCCCGGAAGAGCCGCCGTCCCAGCAGAAGGGCGACGCCCGTCAGCGCCGCGACGTGCAACGCGCCGAGCATAGGCAGCCAGATGTCCTGCCACTCAAGCGTCAGTTGCCAGATGGTCAGAAGCGCTATGGACGAGTACCCGAAGACCACCACGAGCGTCATGATCGGACGCGACGCACGTTCGCGAAGTATCCCCAGTCGCCGCGCGGAGTAGCCGGCCGCGGTGGCGACGATAATCAGAACGACGGATAGCGTGATGGTACCAGGCATGTCAGCGTGGCCGGGGCGGCGAAGCTTTTATATCGCCGGCCCGCGCTACCACAGCACGCTCGCGCCGTCGGTTGCGCGGGTAGCGAATACCGAGGGGGCATGCCCGAACTTCTGCTCGAAATCGGAGCTGATCCGCTTTTCGGTGTCGTCGGCGCTCTCGGACCGGACGAGGACAACGGCGCATCCGCCGAACCCGCCGCCGGTCATCCGCGCTCCGTAAACACCGTCGCACCCCGACGCCGATTCCACCACCGCGTCCAATTCCTCGCAGCTTACCTCGAATTGGTCCCGAAGCGACTCATGTGATTGATACATCAGCTTGCCGAAGGCCTCGTAGTCGCCTTTCTCCAGGGCCTCGGCCCCTTGAAGTGTGCGGTGATTTTCCGTGACAACGTGTCTGGCGCGGTGCACCTCGGGGTAGCTCAGCCGTCCGTCGCCCTCCGTGCCGGCGATGGTCTGCAAATCCGCGTCGCGAAGCGCCTTGACGTGCATCTCCTCGCACGCGGTGAGGCATTCATGCCGTCGCTGGGCGTAGCCGCCGTCGGCTATCTCATGCTTGACGTGCGTATCGACGACCAGCAGCACGACGTCGGGATTGTCGAAGTGTATCTGCCGCGTCGTTCGGTATCGGCAGTCGAGCAGCAGGGCCCGGCCTTTACGGGCGAGTATGGCTATCGCCTGGTCCATCAGTCCACACGGGCTGTTGGCGTATTTGTGCTCGGCTTGGCGGCAGAGCTGGGCGAGGCGCATGTCTGCTACGGCGCCGAGCTCGTCGCCGGCGGCCATCATCGCGTATGCGGTGGCCACCTCCAGCGACGCCGAGGAGGACAGCCCGCCGCCTATCGGCACGTTGGAGTCCAGCAGAACGTCCACGCCCACCAGCGGCACGCTCTCGGCGAACAGCATGGCCGCTACGCCCTTGCAGTAGTTCGCCCAGGCGGGCTTGCCGGGGCGGATGGCAGGACCGGCGGTTACGGTAAAGCTCGCCGGCTCGTCGGCCTGCATGGAGGCGAAGTTGCCGGTCTCGTCCTCGCGCCGGGCGTAAAGGGCCACCGTCTCGCGCTCGACGGCTATCGGCAGCACGAAGCCGTCGTTGTAGTCGGTGTGCTCGCCGATGAGGTTCACCCGTCCGGGAGCGCGGACGGCGCCTTCGCAGTCGCGTCCGTAACGCTGCCGGAACTCCTTTTTCAATTGTTCCATGTCCATGGAGCGGAAAGCTACAGCCATCTCGGCGGCCTGTCAAGCTCGGCCGATGTGGTGAAAAACTAGACCAGGTCGCACGCCTCGGGCGGCATCCAATGTTCTTCCTTGCCCGCCCACTTGACGTTGCAGCCGATGGGATTGGTCACCGGCGTCGGGGGGTCTTCGCCTTCCAGCAGGGCGTCGAGTGCGTCTTTGAGTTCGTGTGTGCCGGCCTTGGAGGCGTCGCGCGGGTTGTCGTCGAGCCGGCCTGTGTAGCGGAGCTTGCGGTCGGAGTCGAAGACGAAAAAGTGCGGCGTCCGCAGCGCGCCGTAAGCGCGGGCGACTTCCTGCGATTCGTCCCGGACGTAGGGGTACTTGATGCCGACTTCCTTCGCACGCTGTTTCATGTGCTCAAAGTCGTCGTTGGGGTGGTTCTCGGTCTCGTTGGAGTTTATGCCGATCCAATCCACACCCTTGGGGTGATAGGCGTCGTGCAACTCCTGGATGCGCAGCTCGGAGCCGACCACATACGGGCAGTGGTTGCACGTGAAGAACACCACAAGCAAGGGCGCGTCCTTGAAGTCGTCGAGCGAATAGTCCTTGCCGTCAACGCCCGGCAGGTTGAACTCCGGCGCCTTGTCACCAATCTGAAGCGTAAATGCCATCGAGTTTCTCCTGTGCGGCGGGAACTAACACAAGTGTTCATCCTTATCCGCGGGTAATTATAGCAGC
>JBKHJB010000081.1:0-9730 GCA_046538345.1 Phycisphaerae bacterium | reverse complement strand
ACCGCGCTGTTTGGAGCATTCGGATTTAGCTGTTTCGTGCTTGTTTCGGATTTCGTGCTTCGGATTTCGTGCTTATCAGAGGGGCTTCTAGTCCGCCACCCGGCGGACGTCGCCGCCGAGTTGGGCGAATTTCTCCTCTATGCTCTGATAGCCCCGGTCGATGTGATAGACCCTCTGCACGGTGGTCTTGCCGTCGGCAACCAGTCCGCCGAGCACCAGAGCAGCCGACGCCCGCAGGTCGCTGGCCATTACCGGCGCCCCGATGAGCTTGCGAACACCGGTGACAATCGCCGTCGGTCCCTCCTTGCGGATATTCGCGCCCATCCGCAACAGCTCCGCCACGTGCATGAACCTGTCCGGGAAGACCTTCTCGGTTATCACGCTGTTGCCGTCGGCCAGGCACAGCAGCGTCATGAGCTGGGCCTGCAGGTCGGTAGGAAAGCCCGGATACGGCTGGGTGGTCACGTCCGCCGGCTCGAGACGCCGCGCGGAGGCGACCTCCAGACCGTCGCCGGATGCTTCCACTATCGCGCCGATCTGACGGAGCTTATCGACGGCCGCCATCATGTGGTCGATGCGCGCGTTCTTTACCTTCACCTCGCCGTTGCTCACGGCAGAGGCGACCATGAACGTCCCGGCCTCGATGCGGTCCGGGATGACCGTATGCTCGGTACCCCGCAGTGATTCGACACCCTCGATCGTAACCCGCGGCGTGCCCGCCCCCTCAATGTTGGCGCCCATCGCGTTGAGGTAATCGGCCAAATCCGCCACCTCAGGCTCGCAGGCGGCCGACTCTATGACCGTCCTGCCCTCGGCGAGCGAGGCAGCCATCATCACGTTGGCGGTTCCCAGAACAGTCGAGCCGAAAGGTCCTCCCAGAAAGATACTCTCTCCGCTCAGACGCTTGGCCGTTGCCACCACATCGCCGCCGGACAGATCGATGTTGGCGCCCAGTGCCCGCAGACCGCGAAGGTGCAAATCTATCGGGCGGGAGCCGATGGCACAGCCGCCGGGCATCGCCACGCGGGCCTTCTTACGCTTGGCCAGAAGCGGACCCAGCACGCAAACGCTGGCGCGCATCTTCCGCACCAGGTCGTAGCGGGCATGACTGTCGGACTCGTCGCGAAGCTCGATATCGATGGTGCTTCCGTCGCGGCGGACCTCCGCACCCAGCTCCTCCAGCAGCGTGCACATGTGACGGATATCCGCCAGGTCCGGTACCTCGTGGATGCGGCTGGGGCCATCGGCCAGCAGGGACGCCGCCATTATAGGAAGCGCCGCATTCTTAGCCCCGCCCACCGTGACTTCGCCCTTCAGCCGACTCCCGCCGTGGATCACAAACCTGTCCATGACAACCTCCGTGCAGTCTCGGCCGACTCGATCGTCCGCCTTACGTCGGACAATACCGCGCCGGCGGGCGGGACGGCAACGCCCATTACACCGGTTATCGCATCACCGACCGGATAACTTCTTCGGTCCGGCGCGCCGTCTCACGCCAGTCGAACATGGCGGCACGCTTACGACCCGCCTCGTCCAGCTCCGACCGCCAGGTCTCGTCCTCCGCAACGCGGCAAATCGCCTCACTCCAACAATTGGCATCGTCCGGGGGAAGCTTCTCGCCGGCATCGGCTGCCACTTCCACAAGCGCATCGGCTGTGGAGCACAGTACCGGCACACCGGCGGCCATCGCCTCGACTATCGGCAAGCCGAACCCCTCGTACCAGCTCGGAGCGACAAGGGCGAGCGCCCCGTTCAGCAGTGTGGCGGTATCACGCTCGCCGACGTGTCCGGCGTAAATTACCTCCTCGGATACCGGGTGAGTGATGAGCCGGCGGAAGAAGTCCTCTTCGCCCCAGCCGGGTCCGCCGGCGAGCACCAGCCGGACTTCCCGCCGGAGCGCGGCCGGCAGTTGCAACCACGCGTCCAGCAGCAACTCAATGTTTTTTCGCGGCTCTATAACACCCAGGTGCAGCACGTAGCGCGGGGGGAGGTCGTCGGGTGTCTCGACCGGTGGCGGCAGAGGCCTGGCGGCCAGCGGCGTGACCGTAATCGACTCAGGTGGAACCGACAGCAACTCGGTCATGCGCCGGCGTGTAAACTGCGATACGGTAAGCCAGCGGGTGGTTACCTCCAATGTATTTTCCAGCTCCGCGTGCCAGTGAGACACGCGGTCGAACGGATGCCACCGGGGGTTCTCCAAGACCGACAGGTCGTGCATTACGGCAACCACAGGTCCCTCAACGCCGACAGCCAGGTGGTTCGGCTCAAACGACGCGGCAAAGCGCCCTTTGCGGTAGCGGCGGGCGTAGAGACGCGCGTAGCCCCGCTGAAGCACACGCCGCGTCGACTGCGGCGTTCGACGGACGAGTTCGCCGGGCTGCCCCAAAGCCGAGAGCGTCCGGAGGCGCATCGGACCGACTTTACCCGCGCTCAGCCCCGTAAGCCGCCGTACCAACGACGGTAGCGACTCACAAAAACCCTCCGGCAGCACCTGGGCGCACTCCGGCCAATGCGCAAGGACGTTGCGGAGATATACCGACACCCCACCGCCACCACGGTAGAGGCACCTGTCGTTGACCAATACGTTTCCTGCCATGTCGCTTCCGATAGAAGAACCCGGCTCCGACCAAAACAGGTTACCCCAAGGGGGTGAAGATATCATCATCGCGCGGCAGGGGGCTTGGATGTTCCCGGGGTCATTCGTAGAATCACTGCATTGTCAATCTTCGTTCCACCAAGCGCACCAAGAGGTCTCGATGCGTACGGACACGGTCGAAAGCGGCGGCAAGCCGGAGGGCACGGCCGCGCAGGACAGGGTAGTCACCGTTATAAAGCCCCGGCGGGGCTGGAGGGATCTTGGTCTGCGCGAACTGTGGCAATCGCGCGAACTCGTCTATCAACTCGCGCGCCGCAGCTTTGTAGCACGTTACAAGCAGACCGTCTTCGGTGTAACGTGGGCGTTTGCCCGGCCGCTGGCTCAGATGGGGGTATTCTCGGTGGTATTCGGCATGTGGCTGGGAGTCGGCTCCGAGGGCGCCAAGTACCCCGTATTCGTGTACGCCGGGTTACTTCCATGGACGCTTTTTGCCCGCACACTTGGCCAGGCGGCACAGAGTGTCGCCGGCGCAAGGATGCTGATTACGAAGGTATATTTCCCGCGATTGGCGATACCCCTGTCGGCCATCGGGGTCAGCTTGGCCGACTTTGCCATAGCGCTGGCGGTGATGATGGGCCTGATGGTCTTCTACGGAGAAGATTTTACCTGGCGATTGGTGGCTTTGCTTCCGTTGACCGTACTTACGGTGATGATATCGCTGGGCGTGGGATCGTTGTTCGCCGCACTACACGTGGCCTATCGAGACGTACGGTTCATACTCAACTTCTTGACGTCGATGTGGCTATTCTTGACACCGGTAATGTACCCGATGAACGTCGTCCCGAAAGAATGGCGCTGGGCCACGATGTTCAACCCCATGGTCGGCGTCGTGGATTCATTCCGGGCGGCCGTTTTGGGAAGACCGTTCTCCTGGGAACATCTTGGCGCCTCGCTCACCGCGGGCGTGGTGGTGCTGTTTGTCGGACTGGCGTGCTTCAGGCGCGTTGAGCGACGTTTTGCCGATATTGTTTGAGCTTGAGGGATATGCAAGAGCCGACGATCCACATTGAAGGGCTATGTAAGAAATACATGGTCGCGCCGCCACGGCAAGAGCTGCCCCTCGCCCGCCGGCTGGTGCGTGGTCTGACCGAACCGTTCCGCCGCCTGCGGCAGTTCGGACAGTCCAGCCATCGCGAAGAAGACGCCATCTGGGCACTGAAGGACGTCTACCTCGAGGTCTCGCCCGGTGAGGTGGTGGGGATCATCGGACGGAACGGCTCCGGCAAGAGCACGCTGCTGAAGATACTCAGCCGGATCACACCGCCCACGGCGGGACTTGCCGTACTCCACGGCCGCGTCGGAAGCTTGCTGGAGGTGGGCACCGGCTTCAACCCCCAGCTTACCGGACGGGAAAACGTATTCCTCAGCGGAGCGATACTGGGCATGTCCCAAGCCGAGGTCCGCAAACGCTTCGATGAGATCGTCTCCTTCGCCGGCGTCGAGCGATACATCGACACCCCCGTAAAACGCTACTCCAGCGGCATGCGCGTACGGCTCGGCTTCGCCGTCGCCGCCCACCTCAACAGTGACATTCTGCTTATCGATGAAGTGTTGGCCGTCGGCGACGCCGGCTTCAAGAAGCGATGCCTGGGCAAAATGAGCGAGGTCGGACGCAGCGGAAGAACCGTTCTTTTCGTCAGCCATAATATGGGCAGCATCCGGTCGCTGTGTGACAGGGTGGTCTGGCTTCGCGACGGTCAGGTGGCGGCGATGGGGGAACCGGAGCCGATCGTCGACGAATATCTCCAGGAAGAGACCGCTCCGGAAGCGCCGAACGAGGGCGTCTGCGAGTGGGCCGAGGGCGCCGGTCCCGGCTCCGACCGTGGGGAGCTTCAGCTTGTGCGTCTCTCCGCGACAGGCGACACCGGCTATCCCAAGAGTACATTCACCACCGACGAGACCATCAACATACATTGCGAATACGATCAGATGGTGGAGCTCTGCGGTCTTCGCCTGGCCGTACAGGTGGTTACTCCCACCGGCGATGTCGCCTTTACCAGTACAGACCACTCACAGCGGGGACTGAAGGATTTCCCACCCGGCAGGTACGTCTCAAGCTGCGCTATACCGGGCGACCTGATGAACCGCGGGGAATATTGCGTGCGAGTGTGGGCGGGCATACCCGACGTGCGGTATCTTATTCGACCGGTCGAGGCCATCCGGTTCTGGGTGACTGGTCTGGGAAACCAGGGATCGGACTTTGAGGACAAGTTCACCTGGCCTGGAGTGGTTTGTCCTCGGCTCGAATGGACACTTAACGAAGGCGTATCGACGAGTCATGGCATCTCCTGACGGCATCAAGGGTTGCGAGACCCGACAATCACGACGCCAAGGCAGGCGGTACAGACCCGCCGGACGGGACGTGTATCTGGTCTGTTACCCTCGATCGGGCAGTACCTGGCTGCGCGGTATGGTCGCGGAAGCCATGTTCGGAACCTCCGGGCGGACTCTCGAAGAGCTTGACGGCTACTGTCCCGACATCCACGCCAATACGCCGGCTTCGCAGGTTCAGCCGGCGGCGGTTCACATGGTAAAATCGCATTGGCCCCGCTCCCCGCGCCACCAGGCCGACAGGTATCAACGGATCGTCTATCTGCTGCGTGACCCGCGCGACGTCGTACTGTCCCATTTCCGCTATCTCACGGGGCTGGGGCGCTATGGAGGTAATTTCGACGAGTTCCTGACCGACTGGCTTTGCGGGCGCGTGTACCCATGCTCATGGGCCGAACACGTGATTTCCTGGCTGGGTCCGGCCGGCGCAGGCAGCGAATTCTCCATGCTCACGCTGCGCTACGAGGACCTGTCGGCGGATCCCGTCGGGCAACTTGCGCGGCTGTTGAGTTTCGTCGGCGTTGAGTGTTCCGACGAACGGCTGAAGGAGGTTGTGGAGCTTTGCTCGGCCGATCGAATGAGGGTTAAGGAGCGGAAGGGAATGCGTCCGGACTTGAGGGTCGAAGCTCTGGAGTTCATCGGCCCCGCCCGTTGCGGTCGCTGGCGTGAAGAGCTTACCGAAGCCCAGCTTGAGCGCATATACAGTCTGGCCGGTACGGCGATGAAAATCACGGGGTACGACTGATGTGTGCGTCCGCGCAAGGTCGTGCCAGGCAGACGGACTCCATGGGGCCAGTGGCGCGGGCTTTGCGACTGATCCAGCGGGCACTTGATGCCGCGGGGCTTCCCGCCGTGCCTCCGCCCACACGACTGCAGGAGTTGCCGGAGATAGACCTGGAACAGGTTGCGTCGCGGCCGCAGCAAGCGCCGATAATCATTACGGACCGGCAAAGCTTGCCTCCCCGCGAGAACGCTGAGCACGACGACCTCGGCGCGATGCTTCGCATCGTCTCGCACCTGGAGCCGCAGGTCGTGCTGGAACTGGGTACGGCATACGGGAACGCCACGGCCAATATCTGCGCCAACAGCTACGCACATGTTTACACGGTCAACGCCGAGCCGCGGCAACTCCGCAGCCGCACCCCGACTCAATTCATACTGCGCGGGCAAATAGGCGAGGTCTATCGACGCCACGGCTTTGAGCAGCGTGTGACCCAGATTATCGGCGATACGCTGGAAGTGGACCTACCGGCCCGTTTGCAGGGCCGCCGGGTGGACCTGGCGATTATAGACGCCTGCCATGACCCCAGGCACGTTATTCGCGACTTCCACGCAGTGCAGCAGGTGCTGCGACACGGCGCGGTCGTGCTTCTGCATGACACCCACCCCAGCGGCTTCAAACATCTCTGGGGCAGCACCCGCGCCTGCCGACGGCTGCGATGCCACGGCTTCGACATCCGACACATTTACGGCACGTGGTGGGGCTATTGGCGCAAATCGCGCATCGAGGACTTCAAGCGAGCCGTGGCTGATATAGCGCGCCGCTTCACGGCCCGGCTGGGCGTCGCGAGGCGCCGTCGGCAACAGCCGCCGCGGGACGAGACCATAACCGTCCGGCAGAGGGAAACCTTACACGAGCAGCCAAAGACCGCGAATCCACAGGAACCAATCTCACAGGAAAACACCTACCTGTTCGTGCTCAGCCCTCCTTTTTCCGGCTCAACGCTGCTGTGGAAATTGCTGGCGACCTCTCCGCACGCATCGGCCCTGCCGCGGGAAGGGCAGTTCCTCCCGGAGGTTCGCCAGTGGATGGCGCCCAACCGCTGGGACCCCGACAAACCATTGCCCTGGGAGCAAATCAAGGAGCGTTGGCGGCGGGGCTGGGACACGTCAAAGTCGATACTGCTGGAGAAAAGCCCGGCCCATATCGTCCGCGCCGAGCAGATTGAGCAACACTTCCAACCGGCATTTTTCATTGCGATGGTCCGCAACCCATATGCCCTCTGCCAGGGACTCCGGCGCCGACAGGGGCGATCCGGTGAAACCGCCGCCCGGATGTGGGTCACCTGGGCACGCTACCAGATGCACAACATCCGCCGCCTGAAGCGGGTGATC
The DNA here is from genome assembly GCA_046538345.1 of Phycisphaerae bacterium. GTDB lineage: Bacteria > Planctomycetota > Phycisphaerae > SM23-33 > SM23-33 > PUND01. Next base: position 2,628 of record JBKHJB010000081.1, on the reverse strand, counting down.
TCCTTTACCTACGAGCAGCTTACCGAGGACCCCGCGGAAACCAGAAGTCGGATACTTGCGTTTCTGCCGCAGTTGGAAGATATCGACATCGACAGACCATTCGAGGCGGAATCTTATCTCGGGCGGTCCGCACGGCCGATTCGTAACCTGAACCAGGCGAAGATAGATATGCTTCCGCCGGACTACATCCGGCGTGTCAACGAGGTACTACGGCTCAACGAAGATGTGATGCGGTTCTTCGGATATAGCATCATGGAGCCCTCCGTGGTTCACCGCCTGCGACACGGGTGGGCGTGCTGTCGTCACCGCGTCGGCTTATTGGCTGGTCTTATTGCGCCACACCCTCCATCCGGCACACGGTAACCGCCAGAGCGATAGCTCCCCCGGAGCCGCTCAGTCCAGACCGCCCTTGAGGTCCTTTCGTTCGGGACGCTTTGTGGGCTGCTCCGGCTCGGCGTGCTGTTGTTCCTCCTGCGCCGCGCCGCCGGCGGCGGCCGCCGCCTGTTTCATCGAAAGCGATATCCGCCGGTTCTCCTCATCCACCGAGAGTATCTTCACGGATACGGTGTCGCCGGTGGAGACCACGTCGTTCGGCGAGCGCGTGAAGCCGTCGGCCAACTCGCTTATATGGACAAGCCCCTCGACGCCCTCAGTGAGTTCCACGAACGCGCCGAAGTCGGTCACCCGGGTGACCCTCCCGGAAACTATCTCGCCCTCCGGCCAACGATGCTGCGCGCCGGTCCAGGGGTCTTCGCCCGTCTGCTTGAGCGACAAGCTCATACGCTGCCGCTCCGGCTCGACGTTCAGCACGCGCAGGCGTACGTTCTGCCCTTCGGAAAGTATCTCCGAGGGGTGTTTCACATGCCGCTCGTAGCTCAGTTCGCTTATCGGCACCAGCCCCTGGATACCCTCGGCCACCTCCACGAACGCCCCGAAATCCATCAGACGTACGACGCGGGCATCGACAATCTGCCCCGACTCAAACTGCGTCGCCACCGTCGCCCAGGGGTCCGGCTTGGTCTGCTTGAGTCCAAGAGAGATCCGCTCGTTCTCCCGGTCGACCTTCAGGACCTTCACTTCGACCTCTTGTCCTTCGGATACGATATGGCGGGGATCCTCCACGCGGGAATAGCTCATGTCGCTGACGTGCAGCAGCCCGTCAACGCCGCCGATATCCACGAACGCCCCGTAGGGCATGATGGTCTTCACACTACCGGTGACGATCTGCTCCGGCTCAATGGTCTCCCACAGCTCGCGTCGGGCCTGCTCGGTCTGCTTGTCCAGAACGGCACGGTGCGAGACCACAACATCGCCTTCGGAGGGGTTGAACTCTATGACCTCCACCGGCAGGCGGCGGTTCACGTAGCCGGGCAGGTCCTCGTCCTCCAGGCGCTCGTTGGAGATTTGGCTCAAGGGCATGAACGCGCGTATCCCGTTGAGGTCCATCTCCAGGCCACCCTTATTGTGACCCGTGACGCGACCTTCCACGACCAGCCCCTTCTCCAGCCGATCCCAGGCGGCCGCAAGGACAGCGCCCTTGCGCGACAGTATCAGCAGACCCTCGTCCTCGTTGGTGCCCTCGACAGTTACCTCGACTTCCGAGCCCGGCTCCGGCAGTGGCTCGTCCTCGAATTGCTCGGCCGGCAAAACGCCCTGGTCCTTGCCGCCGAGGTCCACGAAGACATCATCGCCCTGAACGGCGATGACACGCCCGGTGCGGACCTTCTGGCCTTCGTCGCCGCGCTCAGGCGGGCGGGATTGCTGGGCCTCCTCGGCAGCGAGCAGGTCCTCCATACTGGCCGAGCCAAGGGCCTGCTCAATTTCCCTCTCGAGGTCCGCGTCGAGCTGCTGAGATGAATCCTGCTGCTCGCCGGCGGCTTCGGGGGACGGGGATTGCTGCTGTTCCTGTGGTTCCGGGCTTTCACTGTCGCCCGGTTGCTGCTCGTTGCTTTGCTCAGTCATAACTTGCTCTCAGACCGGTTCGCCCGGTTCCACACCCCGGCCGACCCAGCGACCGGGGTGCAGAGACTCCGTTGGAATATTAACCGACACTTTCGCGGCAAGCTGCTGCTTCCGCGATATCTGTTCAGCCGACCTCCAGGACCTTGATATCGAACTGAAGGTCCTTGCCTGCCAGCGGGTGGTTGGCGTCCAGCGTAACCTGCTGCTCATTGATGTCGGTAACCACGACAGGGATAGTCTGCTCGCCCTGTCGCACCTCAAGCTGCTGGCCGACCTGCGGGTCCAGGTCCTCGGGGAGCTGCTCGCGGTGGACCGTCACCACGCGCTCCTCGGTGTGCTGTCCGTAGCCCTCGTCGGCGGGCACGTCCACGGTCTTCTCTTCGCCTTTATCCATACCGACGACGGCCTGTTCGAAGCCGGGGATAATCTCACCTTGCCCGACGGTAAACTCCAGCGGGTCACTCTCGTCGGTGGAAGCGAAGACCTGTCCGTCTTCTTTGAGCTTCCCGGTGTACTGAACCTTTACCTTGTCGCCTTCTTTCGCGGGCGCCATTGTAGTTCCTTTCGTTTGCACCCAGAGTCAATACCCACGCGCCAACCTCGGCGGCGGGTCCAATGCGCAGGGTAGGAAACATCCCCCCCGTAATGCACGCATTTTCTTGACCA
>JBKHJB010000080.1:0-9757 GCA_046538345.1 Phycisphaerae bacterium | reverse complement strand
GCCTCCTCGCTGTTTGGTGTGGGTAGGCCAGCCGGGGTGGCTGGCGGGGTAACGAGATGCCAGGTAATAGGACGTACGTCTTTTTTGAAACAGGCCTTACCGCTATCAAGCGAGGCCGCCATCGGCGTGGCAGGCGGCAAACGGGGGCAGCCAGGGGGGCCGGCTTGCCGCCTGGGGCCCCGCGGCGATGGCGGCCGGACCGGCCCGAAACGGGTTCACCCACACCAAACAGCGAGGAGCCTAAATAGATTCATGGCTGTGGCGCCGGGAGCCGCGATCTGTGCGGCACCGCCATTAGTGATATGCGCATCTCTCGAGGAACTTGGAACAACATCCGTCCAGTTGTCCGAGTCAAACCAATCGCCGACGGCCGGCGGATCGAGTTGCCAGTACGTGTCGGCGGCCCGGGCTGTAACCGTCCCAAACACGAGCAATAACAGGAGCGGCCCGGCAATATTGGCGCAAAAACGTTTGTGCATGAAAATCATGAGCATGATATTCCTCCTGCCTTGTATCTCCCTGATGAGCGTTTGAGCATGCAAGTTTACCTCGCCGGGCGATTTGGCATGGCAATTAGTATAAGTGTGCATAGGCACATGCGCCAAGCGAAAACTACCCGTGTTGCGGCACGTGGTGAATCCGCAACGGAGGTATGCCCGCAGCGCCGAGCCGGGTTGGCAAGCAATGGTAAGGATAGAGCGTTTCGCCGCCGAGCTCACGGCCGGCAAGTCGCACGAAGCAAGCTGACCTATCCCAGCAGTTCGGCTATCTCGACGCGGCGTTTCTCGCGTGAGGACCGCATGGCCGCAAAGACCATCGCCAGCGATTTGATGTTGTCTCGGCAGTCGGTCTGCGGGGCGGTTCCGTGGCGGAGGAAGGTAAGCATCTCCCGCAGTGCGCCGTGCATTTTTGTGTGTTCCATCTCCACCGGCGCCACGGCCGATTCCTCCCGCGGGCGGATGAAGCCCTCCTCGCCGGCGACGCGGCAGGCGGTGGGGGGCTGATCCTGTTCGTAGCGGATGCCGCCTTGCTCGCCGGTCAACTGCCAGTCGCCGTTCCAACTCGTCTGGAAGCCCTCGGCGCACCAGCAGCCGCGGTAGGTGAACACGACACCGTCGGTCATTTCGAATATGCAGCTTGCGGCCGCGTCGCCGGCGTACCACGATCCCGGCGGGTTGAACTCGTGGGCATAGACCGCCAGCGGATCGCATCCGCTGAACATCCGCGCGAGGTCGAAGTGGTGGATCGCGATATCCAGCACCAGCGGGCTTTCCATCTCGGCGCGGAAGCCGCCGAAGTGCGCCCCGATGTAGAAATCGCAGTTTGCGATGCCCAGCCGCCCGCACAGCTCGTCGGCGACGGCGCGGCGGACCGCCTCGTGGTGCGGCTCCCAGCGGCGGGATTGGCTGACCATGTACATCCTGCCGGTCCGCTCGGCCGTTTGCACCATGCGGGTCGCCTGGTCCATGTCGCCGGCCATTGGCTTCTCGCCGAGGACGTGGCAGCCCGCTTCCAGGGCGGTGCAGGTAACGTCGCAGTGGGCGTCGGGGACGGTCAGGTCCACTACGAAGTCCGGGCTGTGTTTCCGCAGCGTCGCGGCGAGGTCGTCGGCCGGCTCGGCGCCCAGCTCGTACTTGGCGATAGCGTCTTTGGCGGCGTCGATGTTCAGGTCAACGACGGCCGCGATGTTCACGCCCTCGGCGTTGAGCGGCGGAAACCACGCGCGGGAAATGCCTCCGGCCCCGACGACGACACAGCTTTCATCAGCCATCAATTTACCTCCGTTCTCCGTGGCGTTGGACTTCGCCGAGCGTAACGCCGTGACATGGGATTGCAAGACGGCTGCCGGTGGGGTGCTCACAATCTCCGCCTCGCGACAACGCGCGTCGCGGTGTTTCCCGCGATAGCGAACTCCGCGTTCGGCGCGTGTCCGCAGCGTCTTGGCCGTGCGTGCTCTGGACGACGCGGGCCGGCGGCGCTACAATACGCACCGAAACGCATGGCTCGTGGAATATCTTTGGAGAAGTTACGATGGATGTAATATTCGTTCGTCACGCATCGGCGCAGAACGCCTCGGAGGTCTCCGAGGATTCGCAGAGACGTCTGACCGATAAAGGTCGCACCGAGGCCCGCACTACCGCCCGCGCTATCGGCGAGCTTGGCGAGAAGGTTTCGATGGTGCTGACCAGCCCGGCCGTGCGGGCGGTGGAGACGGCCGAGTTGCTCGCCGACGAGCACGGCGCCGATCGCGTCGAGAAGGCGCAGATGCTGGCGCACCCGGCCGACGCCGAAGCCGTCCGCGGGCGGCTCCAGCAGCTATTGGCCGAGGGCGTCGAGTGCGTCGCGCTGGTGGGGCATTCGCCGTCACTGGACCATTGCATCGGCGAGCTGGTGGCGGCACAGCCGAAGATTGGCGTTTCGCTTTCCAAGGCGGGTGCGGCGTGTGTGGAACTGCCCAGCGAGTATCCCAACGCCCAACCGGAGCTGCGCTGGTTGATGCGCCGAGAGATACTGGCCAAACTCGCAGGGAGATAAGCTTTCCCAACGATTCCAGGAGGCAGATATGGAGTGTAAGCAGGACCGGAATATGGACAGGTGCAACTGCACGTACAGCGGATGCAGCCGCAAGGGCGTCTGCTGCGATTGCCTGCATTACCATCTTCGTATGCAGCAGCTACCCGGGTGCTGTTTCCCCGATGAAGTGGAAAAGACCTACGACCGCAGCTTCGAGGCATTCGCCAAGGCGTGGAACCTGTAGCACGTTCTCCGGCTCGTGTCCGCTAGCCGTGACCGGCAGGGAGCGGACGCTTGGATCGGCTCAGGAATTGTTGAAAAGTCCCTTGTCGCGGTCCGCGGGCGGTTCGGCGCCGAGGTGTTCGTATGCCTTTGTCGTGGCCAGTCGCCCGCGGCGTGTGCGCGCGAGCAGACCCGCCTGCAGCAGGAACGGCTCGACGACGTCCACCAACGTGTCCGTCTCCTCGCCGAGCGTGGCGGCGGCCGCTTCTATACCGACCGGCCCGCCCTTATAGACGTCGATGATGGTCCGCAGGAAGCGGCGGTCCAGGTCGTCCAGGCCCAGCGTGTCGATGCCCTCCAGCTCCAGCGCGGCGTCCACTGTCTCGGCGGTCAGTCGCCCGGCCGCCTTGACCTGGGCGTAATCACGGCAGCGGCGCAGCAGGCGGTTGGCGATGCGTGGCGTGCCACGTGCGCGGGCGGCGAGCTTTTCCAGGGCGTCCTCGTCGTAGGGGACTTCCAACATGCTCGCGGTCATCTTTGCCCTCGCGAGCAGATCCTCCACGGGCCAGAACTCCAGGTGGTGGGCTATGCCGAACCGCGTGCGTAAAGGCGGGCTTAGCAGCCCGGCGCGTGTGGTCGCGCCGATGAGCGTAAATGGGTTCAGCGGCAGGTTGATGGTCCGGCTGTGCATGCCGGAATCGACCACGAAATCGACCTTGAACTCCTCCATCGCCGGGTAGATGTACTCCTCGACGGATGCGGGCAGGCGGTGGATTTCGTCGATGAACAGCACGTCGCCGCGCTCGATGTTGGTCAGTATGCCGATAAGGTCGCTGGGTCGCGTCAGCGCCGGTCCGGAGCTGACCTTTATCGTGCTGTTCATCTCGTGGGCTATGACGTAGGCGAGTGTGGTCTTGCCCAGCCCCGGTGGTCCGTGGAGCATCACGTGCTCCATCGGCTCCTCACGATTCCGCGCCGCGGTTACCGAGATGCGCAGCTTCTCGATAAGCTCGGTCATGCCGATGCATTCGTCGAGCGACCTCGGGCGAAGCGCGGCGTTATACTGCTCGTCCTCCGCGCCGGTGCTGGATTGTGAGATTATCTTTTCGCGTGCCATGATTCAGTAGCCAGTAGTCAGTAGCCGGTAGCCAGGACCCATTAGCCGGTGCTCGCCGACCTCATTGTTTTTCGGCGACTTTGCGGTTCTGCAGGTATCTGATGTACCCGTTGAGTAGGCGAAGTACGTCCATGATGTCATTATTCCTGAGCGCTTCCAGATGTTCGGCCTCTGCATAGCCCTCGTCAATACAGACCTGCACATGCTCCGCAAGCTCCAATAGCGAACCACGTGCCTGCCGGCAGAACTGCGAAGACTCCTGCCAGTTATGCCGACCATAGCCCTCCGCCAGATTTGCGGTGATAGAAGCTGCTGCCCGCCTCATCTGCTGGGCAAGGGCGAATCGCTCGTCATCAGGTAGCATCCGAACCAGTCGGTAAATCCGGCGGCGCAACGCCCTGGCGGCTTGGTAAACCTGCAAATCCTCGTACCCGAAAGGGCTGCTATTCTGTCCGTACCTCTCGGTCAAGCTCGTGCTCCCGTTTCACGCTATGTTCCGATCCCTATCCGCGGTTGCTCCCAGCCGCTGGCTCCTGGCTTCTGGCTACCGGCTATTTTCTACTTACCGCCCGCCTTCAGACGGTAGGCGTGCTGTAGAATCTGCTCGGGACTATCCAGTTCGGGGGCAATGGCGGTAACGCGCTCGATAAGAGCGGTGGCGTCCGCGCGGCGCTCGCCAAGCTGTATGAGCACGGCTACGGCCTCTGCGGCCGGCTCGGAAAGCTCGGCTTCGGCAGCGGCTGCGGGAGCGCCTCCGGCGAAGTCGTCCACGCGACCGTTCAGCTCGGCGATAATCTGCTCGGCCGTGCGCTTGCCTATCTCCGGAAGGGCGACCAGAAAAGCGGCGTCCTTGTCGCGAATCGCCGAGGCAACTTCCGGCACCGCCCGGACCAGCGCCCGCAGCGCTTTGCGGACGCCGACACCCTTGACGGTGGTGAACACGCGGAAGAAGTCCCGGTCGCTCTCGGAGATGAAACCGATCAGCCGGGGGGTCTGCATGCCGCGGGAGGGGTCGCCCTCGAAGTAGTGGATGGTGTGGAGGACAACGTCCCCGCCGACGCGCCGCGCCAGCCGTTCCAGGTCGCACGCCGGGACCAGCACCTCGTAGCACAGTCCGCCTCCGACGTCCACCAACGCGGCGCCGTCTGCAGCGTCCTCCAACCTGCCTGCTATCCGTGCAATCATGGTCTGCAGGATACAAACATTTCCCGTCCGGGGACAGTCCCGGCCGTCGAAACGTCCGGCGGCGCTCAGATAGGTCCGCTCACACGCCGCCCTGCACAGAGGGCGATCGCCAACGCGTCGGCCACGTCCGGCGGCTCGGGTAGCTCCGCAAGCGAGCAGACAGACTGTATCGCCCGCTGCACCTGCTGCTTGGAGGCATGGCCGTTGCCGGTGAGCGATTTTTTTATGCGAGTGGCCGCGAAGTGTCGTACCCTCACATTCGCCTGTCGGGCCGCCAGCAGCACGATACCCCTCGCGTGGGCCATCAGAATCGCCGTCCGCGGGTGCTTGTAGTGGGCGTACAGCTCCTCGACGGCGAGCAGGTCCACGTCAAGCTCCGCCAGCAGCTCGGCAAGGTCCGCGTGGAGTTGTGTTATCCTCTCGGCCAGCGAGGCCTTGGCGTCGGTGCGGACAGTGCCCGCCTCGGCGATGGCCGGCTCGGTCCCGCCGAAATCGACGGCCGCATAGCCGGTGATGTTCAAACCCGGGTCAATGCCGAGAATGCGGTATGTCTCAGAGCCGTCCATAGCGGTAATCACTAAGCTCACCAAGCTCGCGAAAAGCACGAAGGTTTTTTAACGAAAGAAGCTTGCGGCACAAAACGGTACTGTTCGTCAGCGATGCTGCAAACTGACCAAAGTGATCACTGTTCATATTCTCTTCGGGGGCTGACGCTCCCGACCATCTCTTGGCGGACCGCCAACGGCGCGCCTTCGTTGGTTCGGGCCTGTGCCTCGCCTTCCGGGCGGGTAGGGGGCGAGGCCAAGCCCCGGAGGGGCGACAGGTAATAGCCGGGGGCGTAAGCCCCCGGAAGGGAATCTGTCGAGTAGTCAGTTCAGCCCCGAAGGGGCGGTAGGAAATAGCCGGGGGCGTAAGCCCCCGGTGGCCGGGCGCTTCATTCGTTTTAGCCCCGAGGGGGCGACAGAGATCATGCGCAGATATATCGTTCATCGTATTCGATACCGTGCTTGTCCAGAAGGGCCTTCAGCTCTTCCTCAAAAGTCATGCGACGATGGTGCTCCCGCTGGCTCGCGATGTAATCCAGCACACGATCAAGGGCTGATGCCGACACCGAGAACGCCGCATAGCCATCCTGCCACGCGAAGTTCCGCTGATCCGGGAGCTTCTGATGCATCCAGCGAGAAGTGTTTGCCTTGATCTTGCGGACCAGCTCCGCGACGCTCAGCGTCGCCGGGCCGGACAGGGCCAGGTGTACGTGGTCGTCCGCGCCGCCGGCTCGCAGGAGCTTTGCGTCGAGCTTGCGGACGATACCGCCGAGGTATTCGAACACGCGCTCGCTAACGTCGGCCGTCAGGATGGGGCGCCGCTGCTTGGTGGAAAAGACCACGTGGTATGTCAGGTTCGTATAGGACACGTTCTGTCGCCCCTTCGGGGCTTAACCTTATCGGTGCTCGGTTACCGGGGGCTTACGCCCCCGGCTATTTCCTATCGCCCCTTCGGGGCTCGCAGACCGCCTGTCGCAACGGCATTGAAAGGTCAGACCTACAAGAACACTTCTCAGGTCTTCAGTTCGCTTACTAAGTACGTTGGCCATTTGCACCCTATCGGTGGCTAGGTTTTGATCCTGTGGCACGCCAAATCGTCCCCTCCTTTTCGTCCTCTAAGGCAATACCTATCTTCTGCAGGGCGAGGCGAATGGCATCGGCTTTCTCGAAGTCCTTCTGCCTTCTAGCTTGCCGTCGAATACGAATCCACTCCTCCATGTCACTCAGGAAATTGCCGTCTAGGCGCAGCTGCGGCAAATCATACTGCCTTGCGGTTGTCCTAAGTAAATACGTCCATCTTGAAGACGAAGCGACTTCTTCCCGGACTTCCTCTACTGCCTTTTCGGAACTCTCCTTCTCCATCCGTTCCACCCCGAAGCCGAGCACTTTGTCCATCTCCAGCAGCGTGGCGTAGCGCCGACCCGGCTCGGCCGACTCGTCGCGCAGCGCCCGCCACATGGCCGACATCGCTCGCGGCGTGTTCAGATCGTCTTCTATCGCCTCGCGGAACTCGCTGACGTAGTCGTCTATGGGCCGGTCGCCATCGCTGTAGTTTTTGCGAAGCTCCAGGGCGGTCCGCCGCAGCCGTCGCAGCGCGGATTGCGCGCCGTCGAGCGCCTCGAAGGTAAAGGTGAGCTGCTGACGGTAGTGCGCCGTGAGGCAGAGCATGCGGTAGGCCAGCGGGTCGTAGCCGGACTCGACAAGCTTCTCAAGTGTCAGGAACTCGCCGGAGGACTTGCTCATCTTGCCGGAGGCGTCTTCGGTGGCCATCACCAGAAATTCCGCGTGCATCCACCAATTGCACCACTTATGCCCGAGGGCGCACTCGGCCTGTGCGATCTCGTTGGTGTGATGCACGTTGATATGGTCAACCCCGCCGCAGTGGATATCCAGCCGCTCGCCGAGGTACTTGATCGCCATCGCGGCGCATTCGATGTGCCAGCCGGGGAAGCCAACACCCCACGGACTGTCCCACTCCATCAGCCGTTGCTTGTCGGCGGGGGAAAACTTCCACAGGGCGAAATCGGTCGGGTTGCGTTTGCCCTGGACCATCGCCACGCGCGCCCCGGCCTGGAGCTGGGACATGTCCATGTGCGCCAGCTTGCCGTAGTCCGGCAGCTTGGACGTGTCGAAATACACGCCGTCGTCGATGGCGTAGGTGTAGCCGTTCTCCTCGAGCTTACGGACCAGCTCTATCTGCTCTTCGATATGCTCGGTCGCTCGGCACCAGACGTCCGGCTCGATAAGGTCGAGCTGCTCCATGTCCCGTCGAAAGGCGTCCCAGTAGAACCGGGCTATCTCCCAGACGGTCTTGCCCTCGCGGCGGGCGCCGAGGGCCATCTTGTCCTCGCCCTCGTCGGCGTCACTGACGAGGTGGCCGACGTCGGTGACGTTCATCACGTGGCGAACCTCGTAGCCGCAGAACCACAACGCCCGCTTGAGAATATCTTCGAACACGTAGGTACGTAAATTGCCTATGTGGGCGTAGTTATATACGGTCGGTCCGCAGGTGTACAGCCGGACCGCACCCGGATCGATCGGTTCGAATGGCTCGACACTACGAGTCAGCGTGTTATAGAGACGAAGCATACGCGATACTCTCCGGTCAATCGTCAGCCCATGGAATTCAGCAACACAGTCGCCATCGCGACGATGCCCTCACCGCGGCCGACGAAGCCCATTTGTTCGTTTGTCTTGGCCTTCAAGCCCACGCGGTCGGGTGTGACGCCGAGCAGTTCCCCGAGGCGGCACAGGATTGTGTCTCGATGCGGCGCGAGCTTCGGCTCCTCGGCCAGTATGACAACATCGCAGTTTCCCACGACATAACCTTTGTTTTTTGCTGCGGCTATGGCGGACGACAGAAACGTCGCACTGTCGGCGCCCCGCCAGCGGGGGTCGCTGTCGGGAAACCACTGTCCGATATCGCCCATAGCCAGTGCGCCCAGTATAGCGTCGGTTACGGCATGCAGCAGGACATCGCCGTCGCTGTGCCCGCTGAGGCCCAGTTCGTAGTCTATTCGCACGCCGCCGATAATCAGCGGGCGGCCTTGCACGAGACGGTGCGAATCATAGCCGAGACCGACGCGTATCATGGCGTCAGAGTAGTGCAAACCCACCGGTCGGGCAAGCGCCGGTGGACCGCCGGATGCCGATTCCGACCCCGGATTTCTACTAAGGTATAGACCAAATCGATTCGATAAGGCCGTGGAAGGCGCGGCGTTTGCGCCGCTTTTGCTCGAAGCAGGACTTTGCCGACGTGTGAGGGATCAATGACTGCTGGGAGTTTCGCTCATATTGGGCTGATGGCCCGGGCCGCCGGTGGGGCGCAAAAAAAAGAGAGTGGCTTGACCAATACCTGTGTTAAGACCTTCTGGGTCATTGCTCTGGCGTCATGTGTGCTCTTTACGCCCCGGGTATGCGCGGGCGGCACGCACGACCGCGAGATTCGCGATTCGGCATTCGAGATTTCCGGTAATGTCGCTGTCGCGGCTACCAGGCCTCGCTCCAGGGAAGTTCTCGAGTGGTTGGACCGGGACGATTACACGGCTGATGAGCTTCTGTTGTTCGAAAAGATGCCGGTTATTATTTCCGGCGGCTGGCGGCGCCCGACGTGGTGGCCGGGTTCGCAAGGTGGCACGCAAGGATGGGGTAAAGGGCTGGCTCTGTCCGGACCGCTTTTCAGATACAACAACTCTGATAGGGTCTTTGGCGAACGCGTGGTAAAATATTCCGCTGATTGCGGATTGCGCGCGAGTCGGCACGGAGTCGACCGCGGGCGCCGGGCGCGTGAATGGAGCAGTCCAAATGATTTTGCCTGAAAGCCAAGGAGCTCCGGCGGGCGGGTCGCCTTCCCGTCGGCGGTGGCAACGATACAGCCCCATGCTTGCAATGGCGGCGTGGCTGCTATGCGCGACGTCGGTGGCGTGCGGGGGCGATGTTCTGGCCGTGTTGAGCACGGATGCCGCGCCGTATCGCCAGGCGTTTATGTCGTTGCGTGATTATCTGACCGCGGACGGGCGGGAGCATCAGGTGTCGTTCGTACTGCTCGAGGACTTGATCGAGGACGAGGAGAAGTACCTCACTGATAAGATGGACGCGACCGTCGGCATCGGAACAAAGGCGGCGGTATGGTTGCACCGCAACGTGGACGAATCCGTAGCGGTGATATATTGCA
>JBKHJB010000079.1:0-9886 GCA_046538345.1 Phycisphaerae bacterium | reverse complement strand
CACCCCGACGCCTGCGCGCAAAAAAAGAGCGGACCGCCGGAACGGTCCGCTCGATGGATGCGTGGGTCGCTTTACGCTACCAGGCGAACGTGACCTCGTAACGGAAGAATCCGGCCACCTCGTTGCGCTGGTCGGTGTAGTAGTCGCCGGGGAAGAACAACTCACCGAGCACGTGCGTGCTGACGTAATCGTTGAACTTGTACTTGAACAACCCGGCGAGCAACTGTCCGCGGCAGTAGCCGTCGTCGTTGATGTTCGGCGAGGTAAGACCGGCGTGATTCCGGTCGGCGAACAGTACGTGATAGTCCAGGCAGATTTCCATCTTCTCGGTCGGGTGGGTGGACCAGCCGAGATTGATGCGATGGAGGTTGGTAATCTCGCCGGGTCTGTTTTCCAGCGCGATCGGATATACGTACAACTCGGAGAACTGAGGCCAGCGACCCCACAGCGGGTCGAACTGCGTCGTTTTCGACGAGCCGGCCTTGTGTTTGTTGCCCGAGAGGTACTCGTAGTTGGCGCGGAAGTTGTTGTTCCAGTCGTCGTTAAGCCAGTAGCTGACTCCGCCCTTGAAGCCCAACGCACAGAGGTCGCGTCCGTCCTTGTTGCCGAACTGGTAAGCGCCCTGGGCGTTGTATCGCCAGTTCTCGTCGAGCTTGCCGGCCATCCTGCCGCCGAAGGTGTAGATGTCGCCGGAAGTGCCGCGGGCGATTTCGGCCTCATCGTGCTTGTAAATGAAGAAGCCGTCCACCTGCGTATCTTCCATGGACTTGTTGCTCAGATAGACGATTGCGCCCTGCTCATCCTGCTCGTGGTTGTGGAAGTCTTTGTCGCAGGCGGGGCTGAGGCGGTCACTGTCGGCGGAGTTGCATACGTAGATGACGTCCAGCTTGCTCTGGAGGTCGGGCATATCCAGCGTGCCGCGGATAGCGTCGAAGAAGATCGTCCGCGAGCCGTCCAGCGGCGTGCCGTCCAGCACAAGCCAGCCGTCACCGAGGATTATGTCCTGGCGGCCTGCCTTGAGCGTCAGCGGCATGTCCAGGAAGTTCCGCCACTCGACATTCAGCTTGTCGATGATGGCTTCGCTCATCTGCCAGACGTCGGAATCCTTCGGCTGGCAGTAGTGCCGCGGCTCATAGACCAACCGGACGTTGAAGTCCATATCCTCCAGCGGTGAGACCTTCGCTCCCACGCGGAAGCGGTACCGCTGGAAGTGCCTGTCGGTCTGGTCCAGCAGCAGGTTCGGGGCGACTACTTCGCGGAGGCGGATGTCGCCGTACCAGGTCAGCCAGGGCGTGGGGTTCTTGATGTCGTCAACCCACGCGTCGAACTCCTCGGCCGATCCGAAGGGTCCCGCCCATGTGCCGCCGGCCTCGTCTTCCTCTTCCTGCGCCGAGGCCGCCGGCGACATACCCAGCAGCAACACGGCGCACAGAAGTGTACCGAGCAGCACCATCCATAGGTCGCGTCTCATGAGTGCTCCTTTCTCTTGAGTCCGTACGGTTCAGATTTCTTACTGCTATCGGCTCTATCGTTTCGCCGTCTCAAACCTTTTGAGCGACGCTGTGAAAACACTTCGCCAGGTGCTCACGCGCCGGGGGCTTGGTGATGAACGTCATTACGATGAACACCAGGGCGCTGAGCGGAAGGGCGATTACCAACGGATCCACCTGCGACCATGTGGTGCCGTCAAGCAACGAGTACACGGGCTTTTCCTCGGTGCCGAACAGGGCGTTGCAGATATTGATGGCGCGGGCTTCCTTGTCCTTTATGAAAACCAGCCAGAACGCCGTGACCACGAAGCCCACCACCATTGAGCTGACAGCGGCCGGCTTGGTCACACGCCTGGAGAAAAGCCCACCGATGAACGACGGCAAAAACGCCGACGCGCAGAGTCCGAAGAATATCGCAGTCGCGCGTGCTACGATGTAACCGCCACGAGCGTAGTAGCTTAGGATCACCGCGATGATGATGCCGAGGATAATACCCAGCCGGGTAACGCCCACGCTTCGTCCGTGGCGCCCCGTCGCCTGTTCGAACACGTCGCGTCCGATGCTTGTCCCGACCGTGTGGAACTGACTGCTCAGCGTGCTCATCGCTGCGGCCAATAGAGTCAGCATAAACAAAGTGCTGAACCATTTGGGCATCGCCGAGGTGATAAACGCCGGGATGATACTGTCGGAGTTGAACTCGTAGTCGGCGCCCTTGCGTATCACCGCACGCGTGAAGCTGGATGAGTTAGGTTTGACCTCCACTCTCCCGTCGTCGAGTTCGGTGACCTCGGCCTTTGGCATGATGGCCGCCGCCTTGCCGATTCCCTCGCCGACGATGATGCGGTCGGCGGCTCCGTCGTCGTCGATATCTATGTGCAGGAGTTTACAGGGGATGCGCTTCTCAATGCCGCGCTCTTTCTTGGCGATGATATTATCTTCGGTCTCTTCGACAATTTTGCCGGTAAGTGTTTCTTTCTCAAGGAAATACAGATTGCTAAGCGAGCCGACCGTAAAAGCCACGCCGGTCATGACCAGTATGAAAATGCCTCCGACCAGCACGGCGCGGTTGAGCTGCTTTTTGGAGCTGACCGTCATAAAACGCACGCAGAGCTGCGGCTGTGCCATCACGCCGATGCCGACACCAAGGACAATCGTACTGAAGACGATCCACCACAGGTTGTAAGCGGCGGGGTTCTCCTCGGTCCCGCCCCAGCCGAGTTCCGGAGTCGCCGTCCAGCCCTGATGTCCGATGTCCTGATGCCCGACGAAGACTTTATCCGCGTTGTCTGTGAGTGCCTGATGCGCCTCGGTGATGCCCCCCAGCATGGAGTACGTCCATATAAGCAGGATGATCATGCCCAGGAACATCAGCGATCCCTGCAGGGCGTCGGTGTACATCACGCCCTTGAGTCCGCCGATGACCACGTATGCCGCTATGATCACACCGAAGATCATCAACGCCACGTTGTAGTCCATGGCGAACTTCGTGGAGATGAACTCGCAGCCCGCTATCAGCACAGCGGCCGCGTAAAGTGGTATGAACAAAAAGATCACCAACCCACCGAAAATCTGCATGAACCGGCTGTTGTACCGCCTGCCGAGAAGCTCCGGGAAGGTGTGGGCGTCGAGGCGATGTCCCAAATGGCGCGTCGGTCCGGCGAGGAAAACAAACGCTATGAAGATGCCCACGAAGATGTTCAGAAACGTCAACCACAGTAAGCTCATCCCGAACAACCCGGCGACTCCGCCGAAACCCACGATGGCGCTGGTGGAGATGAACGTGGCTCCATAGCTCATCGCCATGATGAACGGGTTAATCTTGCGACCCGCCACCAAAAAGTCCGCGGGCGATTTGGTCCGCGAAAATCCCAGATACCCGAGATACCCGACTACCATCAGGTATAGGACTATAACGACGATATCTACCGCTCCGACGGCCTGAGCGAGCATAGTGTTCTCCTTTGATTGTACCGGCTGCGAATACCCTGACCGGTCCGATCGGCCGGGCCTGACGACGGTTTACAGCTCTTCCTCAACCTCTTCTTCGTGAGCCGCCCAGGAGATGTCCTCGCTCTCGACCGGCTCGTCGCCACGGTTCCACATGATCAGACCATAGACCACACAGAGCACCGTGCTGAGGATGCACAGCAGATACGCCGCCAGGACCCAGGGGTCCTGTATGCCCAGAAGTGCCAGCATTGGAGATGTCCCTTTTTCTTCTCAGCCCTTGGGTTCGTTTGGCGCGCCGGCCCGGACGCACACACGGCGCGCAGCTGCAGCATCGGGCTTCAATAACCGATTTTTCGACCCGGCGAAAGCTCACGCTTGAGAAATTTTCGCCCTGTTGCGGACCTTCGTCCAAGCCGCGGGTCCTTAACGGTGGCGAAACAAACCTCACCCGGTGGAGTTCCACTGCCGGAGGCGTTATAGTGCATACCCGCCTGATAAAAGCTGCTGACGGTTTACTCTGAAAGGATCCGCGATGTTCTCGAAGTTTCTCCCGATGACGCTAGTGCTTGTCCTGTTTGCCGGTTCGGCGATCGCAGGCGAAGAGAAGATAACCACCGACGAGGACGGACTGATTCACGTTCAGCCCGTCGAGGTGGACCAGCGGTTTCGCAACTCCGACTGGCCCGAGGAGATGGAGAAGGGCTTCCGGCGGCGGGCTACGCACGTCATCGAGCAGTTCAAGGGCGCCAATTACGGCAACACCTGGCAGGAGAACGAGAAGGGCGCCTACGCCCGGGCCATGACGGACTTTCTGGCCGGCAATCGCCAAAGGGCGGTCAAGTTCCTGCAATCCGAGGACGCCCAGGCCGGCAGCGACCACGCACATACCGAGGGAATAGACTTCTACTGGTGCTTCACGCTCAAAAACCAGGTGCGGAAGTATTTCTTCTTCGGCCAACACCTCGGCGCGCTGGATGAGCAGTATATGGCACGGATGAAAAAAGGGGCCGAGACCTGGAGTGAGAAGGAGCCCAAGCGACGCGAGCATCCCCGGTACGGCCGCGGCGACCACAGCAAGCCCGGCTGGGGCCCGGAGAAGTTCGGAAGCTGGGTGGACGTGCGGAATACCGACAACCTCCGGGCAATGCGGGAGACTTCCGTGTACCTCTTCGCCGAGGAGACCGGCAACGAGGAAACCCGCCAACTGTACAAGGACAAAATCAGGCGGTACGTCACCGCGCTGTACCGTGTCGGCATGGGCGAGTGGGACAGCGAGAACTACCACGCTCACACGCTGATGGCGTATCTGAACCTCTACGACTTCGCGAAAGACCGGGAGGTCAAGATGCTCGCAAAGGCCGCCTGCGACTGGCTCACCACCGCCGGCGCCCTGAAGTATTACCGCGGCGGCTTCGGCGGGCCCACCAAGCGGGACTACGGCGGCGGCAACAAAGTCTTCGGAGCGGGCGTCACGCACGCGATGGCGCTGTACTTCGACGACACCGTCATGCCCGACCCCAACCCGCACTATGACGACCTCCACGCCATCACCAGCGCATATCGCCCGCCGCTGGCGGTTGCGCACCTGGCGAGGAAGAACTTCCCCCGCCCGGTTGAGATGCACAACACCAAGCCCACCTACGAGCACCGGAAGCCCGGGGCGGACGAACAGCCCGAGACCTGGGAGACGCTGTTCTTCGGCGAGACGTACTATCTCGGAACGTGCGTCTCCACAAGCGGCATAGGCGATGTCGGACCGTTCAAGCTGCTTGCGAAGAACTCCGAGCGTGGCGTGGATTACTTCATCGCCTACACCGGGGACAAATACAACACCAAGCGCTCCGGCGATCAGATTGGTCAGTACCGCAACCTGCTCATCTACCTCAGACCGGCCGACGAGCCGTTCGGATTCATGCTGCCGGGCACCGCGGAGGTCGATACCGACGGCGATATCTGGTTCGTCGAGATGGAGAAGACCTATCTGGCCATCCGGCCTATCAATCTGGAAACCCCTGAGCAGTTTGAGCCCTCCGGCAGGACGGCAAAGCGGTACGGCGACGAGCTTTGGCTCCGTGCCGGGACTACCGGCGACGACCTTGCCGGATTCACTATGGAAGTCGGCGAGGAGCCGACCCACGGTGACTTCGAGAGTTTCAAACGCTCCGTCCATGACAAGCAGAAGGTCCAGATCTTCTCGAAGCGCAGCGACGACCAAGTGACGCTGGTCGGCACCGACGGTGCGGAGCTGCGTATGCGCTATAATCCCCAGAACGACCTGCCCGTCGTCATCCGCGACGGCGAGCGGTACGACTGGATGGAGAACTTCGACCTCTACAAGCCGGTCGATGCCGAAGGACCCGTCTCCCTCGGCTGGAAGGAAGGCAACCTGCAGGTCCGCGCCGGTGGGTATGTGTTCACCCAGACCGTCACCGAGGACGGCGAGGTCACCTTCAGCGAGCGAAAGATCGACGAGTAGTTTCACATAGAGGAAGGTAAGCATGGCCGAGTACACGTTGCCCCAAAGACGTATACCGCTTGACGATTCCTGGGACGTGATTGTTGTCGGAGGTGGACCGGCCGGTTGCACGGCGGCTACGGCGTCCGCCCGCGAAGGCGCCCGCACGCTTCTTATAGAGGCGACGGGGTGTCTCGGCGGCATGGGCACCTCCGGACTCGTCCCGGCGTGGTGTCCGTTCAGCGACAAGGAGCGGATCATCTACGGCGGACTGGCTGAAAAGGTCTTCCACGAGTCGCGCAAGGGCGTTCCGCACGTGCCTCCGGAGCGGATGGACTGGGTGCCTATAAACCCCGAGCAGTTGAAGCGCGTGTACGACGACATGGTCACCGAAGCCGGCGCGACCGTACTGTTCAACACGCTGCTCGCCGACGTCCAGCCGGGCGATTCCGGACCGGCCGACTCGCTCATCGTCGCCGGCAAGGGTGGACTGGCCGCCTACCGCGCCAAGGTCTACGTGGACTGCACCGGCGACGCGGACCTCGCGTCCTGGGCGGGCGCCGGATTTCAGATGGGCGACAAAAAGACCGGGGAGCTTCAGCCGGCGACCCACTGCTTCATCTTCAGCAACGTCGATACCTACGCGTTTCTTTATGAGACCCGCCTGCACGCCAAGGACGCCGCCAGCTCCATAGGGGCGATATTGGAGTCGGGGCGTTGGCCCAGAATCGCGGACCGGCACCTGTGCAATACGCTCATCGGACCCGGCACGGTGGGCTTCAACGCCGGGCACCTCTGGGACGTGGACAACACCGACCCGGTGAGCATTTCGCGGGCGCTGATGGAAGGCAGAAAGCTGGCGGCCGACTTCCGCGACGCATTGGCTGAGTTCGCGCCCAAGGCGTTCGCCAATGCCTACCTTGCCGTCACGGGTTCCCTGATGGGCTGCCGAGAGACCAGGCGAATCGTCGGCGACTATGAGCTGACCATCGACGATTATCTCGCCCGGCGGACCTTCGACGACGAGATCTGCCGCAACAGCTACTGGATAGACATCCACACCGCCAAGGAGGAGATATCCGCCTCCCGCGAGGACTGGAGCGTCGTCAGCGGCCGCTACGAGCACTACGGGCCCGGTGAGTCCCACGGGATACCGTATCGGTGCCTGCGTCCGAAGGGACTGAGCAACGTGCTGGTCGCCGGAAGGAGCATCTCCTGCGACCGCCCCACGCAGGGATCCGTGCGCGTGATGCCGACGTGCCTGGCGATGGGAGAGGCCGCCGGACTTGCCGCGTCCCTCGCCGCCGGCGCAGACGAGCCGGATATCCGCGACGTGGATATCGCAGACCTGCGTGGCCGACTGCGCAAGTACGGCGCTTATCTGCCGTAAGCCCCCAGCGGGGAAGCACGAAATACGGAATAAATCCGAAATAAGACATGCGACATACGAAACAAAACCTAAATTCGAAACCCGAAACGCGAAACAAATTTGAAATCCGAAGTACGAATTCTCAAAACGACCGGTCGAGCTTGAGGCCATTGTTTAGAGCATTCGGATTTCGTGCTTCGTGCTTGTTTCGAATTTCGGATTTGTGGTTTCGTATTTGTTGCTTATGTCCTATCCGCTTTCCCGGGCGGGTGCTGACCATCTTGTCTCCGCGCCCTCGGCGGCTCGGCGGCAGCGAGCATTCATTGTCTTGACTTCCGACGCCGTCGCCACGATAAGCTCACACCTCGAAAGATAGACCTCCCGACCTCCGAAAGGAGCTTCGCAGGATGATCGAACACGTGGATCCGTTCATCGGCGTCGATGGCGCGGGCAACTGCCTGCCCGGACCTTACCTGCCGTTTTCGCTGGTGCGGCTGGGCCCGGATACGCTGTTTCCGCAAAGCACAAACGGTTACTCCTCGAAGCGTCCGATTGTTGGTTTCAGCCACAATCACGTCAGCGGCACCGGAGGCGGTGGGCGCTACGGCAACATCGCCGTGACGCCTTTTACCGGAGCTGCAAGGACACGGCTGGGTCCGCAGGAAAGGCAGGGCGAGTCGGCCGAGTGCGGCTATTACACGGTCACGCTCGCCCCGTCCGGCATACGCGCGGAGCTTACCACCACGCCACGCGTCGGTGTGCATCGCTACAGCTTCCCCGAAGGCGCCGAGGCGAATGTGCTTATCGACGTCGGCTCGGTAGTACAGCGCGGCGAGGGACGGCGTCGCTTCGGCGTCGATGCCGGCATGTCCACCGGCGGCTTCGTGGAGTGGACCACGGAGAATGAACTCATCGGCCGCGGCGACTTCCGCGGCGGCTGGGGGCACGAGTTCCCCTACTCGGTGTACTTCTACGCCCGCTTCGAGACGCCCGTGCAGAAGCGCTACGCCGGAAACCACGCGGGCTTCCTGCCGACGGTGGCGGCCGACGGAGCCAACTGCGTGGCGATAGCGTCCTTCGGCGACGCACGGCAGGTGGATTTGAAGGTCGGTTTGTCCTACGTATCGGTCGCCAAGGCCCGGGCAAGCGTCGAGCGCGAGGCCGCCTGCAGCACCTTCGAGACGGTCCGCACCTTTGCCGCCGAGACGTGGGAAAAGGCGCTTTCCCGCGTCCGCGTCTCCGGCGGAACCGATGAGCAGAGGACGCTTTTTTACACGTTCATGACCCACCTGCTGTGCATGCCCAGCGACCTGGGCGTGGACGACGAGTTTCCCTTCTGGCACAGCGGGGTGCGGCAGTTCACGGACATCTACTGCCTCTGGGACAGCGTCCGCAACGCCAACTCGCTGCTGACGCTCATCGACCCGCGGCGCGAGATCGACATCCTCAACTGCGAGCTGGACATCGCCGAGCACATCGGCTGGCTCGTGGACGCCTGGATAGCCGGGCATTCCGCCGCCATACAGGGCGGGAGTTCCGCCGACGTGCTGTTCTGCGAGGCGAAGCTCAAGGGTCTGGAGGGTATCGATTACGGAAAGGCGCTGGCGTACATGCGGAAAAACGCCGAGTGCCAATCCCCGGACCCGTATCTCTACGGCCGCTATGACGACGACCGCGAGCTGGGCTTCGTCTCCACGAACGTGCGCAACTGCGTCTCCCGCCATCTGGAGTACAAATACCAGGACTGGTGCATAGGACGATTGGCTGCGGCTCTGGGTGAGGATGAGCTTGCGCGGAAATACTTCGACCGCAGCCGCGGGCTTTGGGACCTCTGGCGGGAGGATATCCGCTACTTCGCCCCAAAGACGCCGGACGGCCGCTGGGCCGAGCCGTTCGACCCGTTCTACTGCGTGCCGAAGTCGTGGGAAGACCCGTTCTTCATGGAAGGCCGCAGCGTTATGTGGTCCTTCAACACGCAGCACGACTTCGCCGGGCTTGTCGCCCGTCATGGCGGGGCGGACGGCTTCGTCGAGCACCTCGACTGGGTGTTTGACAACGACTGGTACAAGTCCAAGGAGGTCTTCCTGCACGTCCCCTGGCTGTACCATTACGCCGGCCGACCGGAGCGGTCCGTCGAGCGGGCACGCGGGGCGATGGAGCGTTTCTTCCGCGCCGAGCGGAACGGGCTTTCGGACAACGAGGATATGGGCTGCCAGAGCGCGTATTACATCTGCTCTGCGATGGGGCTGTATCCGGTGATGGGTCAGGACCTGTACCTGTTGGCGAGTCCCGTCTTCGAGCGTGTGGAGATAGACCCCGGCGACGATGGGCCGAGCATCGCTATCGAGGCGCCCGGCGCGGGAGCGGAGCGGCCTTACGTGGTGTCCGCGACGCTCAACGGCGAGCCGCTCCAGCGGGCTTGGGTCCGCCACGGCGAGCTTACCGACGGGTCGGTCATCCGCTACGAGCTGTCGGACACCCCCGGCGACTGGGGCCGAGAGCCGCCGCCCTCGCCGCTGACCCGGGATGACTGACACAAAGTACGAAGTCCCGCAGAAATGCCCGAAAGCCGGCGCGCATAGCATTTGAGGCCCGAAGTCCCGCAATACCGAAGGTACGCCG
>JBKHJB010000078.1:0-9943 GCA_046538345.1 Phycisphaerae bacterium | reverse complement strand
TATGTGGATACCGACGGCGACGACGTGAAAGACGCCCTGCTGGTCCCCACCGGCGTGGCGGACGCCGACGGCGATGAGTACTACGTGGCAGTGCGGCTTACAGACCTCGGCGGCAGGAGACTCCTGCCTGATCACGAAGCCCCCACCGACGCTCGCGGTCCGATAGAGGAATCCTACGGCCCCGGTGACGGACTCTGGCTGTATTACGCGGACGGTCCGGTCAGGACCGGGCGATTCTATGAGGAGGCACAGGCAGAGGGCGTGGACACGGAGGACCGGGAGCTGCGGTCAATGTACACAACGTATAATTGCTTCCGGCCGCTTCTGAGACACCCCGAGCAGACCGACGACGGAGCACCCGACTACCAGCGGCTTCCGCTGGCGAACCGCGAGTCGCTCAACGATTTGGAAGTCCGCGAGAAACTGTACGAACGCCTATGCGACGCCGCCGGCGTCGAGCGGCTCTCCCAGGCGGAACAAGATGTCCTCCGCAGACAGATCGCACACTTCGTGGCGAATCTCTGGTCGTATGTCGCTCCGGGGCAGCTCTGGAGCTACGCATTCGACTACGGCGCAATAGAGGGCGAGCCGGATGGCGACAAGGTCGTATATGGATTGACCGAGCAACTCGTCATAACCGAGGCCTACGCCTACTACTGGGAACAGACGGACCAGGACGGCAACCAGATCGGCAAGGGCGAGGCCTACGCCATAGAGTTGTACAATCCCAGCGACTCGCCTGTCTTGCCGGACCAATGGAATTACAAGTTCGGGGACATAAACAGCGACGGGCAGGACTTTCCGGACGTCTCAATGCGGCTGAATCCCGGCGAACGGACTGTCATCTATGCCTTCGAGGGAGATATACCCGATACCTCCGCCGGCGGCGACCCCACCTCCCAGGAGGCCGAGCGGAGTGACTTCGGCTTCAAGAACCAGGGACTGCACGACCGCGTGTACTGGTACGACGCTTCGGACAATATCGACGCCCTACGTCTCAGGGACGGGCCAATCTGGATATGGCGGGAGCCCGAAAAAGACAATGACCACAAGGTCCCCCTCGACCACATCGAAGCCGCGGATATCAATTTCGCTCCTTCCCCGCTCGGGGGCGCCTCGGAGGACGAGGTCTGCGAGATTCGCGACGGCATACGCGACGACGACCACGACCGCAGGCGTATGACCGTCGCCTGGGACCCGGTCCTGCGCGCCGAGTACGACACCGACAGCGACGACAACCGACAGGACCACAAGCTCGGTACGGACAACGACTTTTCAGCCGCCGACTGGGACGGCGAGGTCTATAATGGCTTCTACCTCTACCGCAGGCAACTGGACGTTGAGGATGCCCAGGCGTCGCTGGCTAACCTGGGCGAGATTTCGCGCATCTACCTGACAGGTCCGTCGCACATAGAGGGGACATACGAGGACTTCCCTCACGCGATACACCGGGACAGTGACGACAGGGACCGCGGCCGGGCGAGTTTCCTCGGCTCCGTGAATCGTGAAACCGAAATGTATCCGGACGTGCCCTGGGCGTGTCTGGTGCAGGAGCTTATCGAGCTGATTCCACCGGAAGTGCAAAGCTCCGAGCACAGCCGCTGGAAGGTCGGCGGGCGGGTGAACGTTAACACCGCGCCGGCGCAAGTGCTGGAGACCCTCTGGACGGAGAAGGAGGTTCCCGGCACGGATCCGACGTTGGAGTTGCAGGAGGATAATTTCGAGGACCTGGCAAACGCCATATTGCGGTACCGCGACGGCGACCGCTACGAAGACGACCTGCGCTGGGAGAATCAGGCCGGCGACGCCGCCCTGGACATCCAGTACCTGCGCCAACGCTCCCCCAGCGATATTCCCGGTTTTCTGACACCCGGGGAGGTCGCGATACCCGTGCTGCGCTACGCCGACTCGTATCTCCAGAATGAGGGCATTGACCCTGAGGACGCCAACTACCACGAAGCCCGTGAGTGGTTCTATGGCAGCATAAGCAACCTGGTGAGCGTGAACAGCGACGTGTATCTCGCGAACATCGTCGTACAACTTCAGCCCAAACCCAAAGAAGGCGAGAACCCGAATTTCGACAATCCTCGCAACAGGTGGCGCTACGCAGCCATCATCGACCGCTCCCTCTGCTACGGGCCGGGGACGCTGCCGGCGGTTCGTCTGTTCACCGAGGTCGAATAACCCGCGCGGGCGCAATCGTTTGACTTGTCCCCGCCGGGGCGGTTAAATGCCGTCGCTATGAACAAGTCAGCCCAACACCTGCGCTTGGCCGGGCTAATCAGCGGCGGCGGGCGCACCATCCTGAACCTCCTGGATTGCATCGATCGCGGCGAGCTGGACGCCGAATTGCCGCTCGTCATCGCATCGCGTCCCTGCAGCGGTGTGCGGCGCCTCAGCGACCGCGGCGTGAACGTCCGGGTGGTGCCCTACCAGGACATGCCCGACGTGGAGACCTACTCCGCCGCCATCAACGAGTTGCTGGATTCGGCAGAGCCGGACCTCGTGTTGATGGGCGGTTTTCTCAGCTTCTGGTGGATTCCCGACCGGTATCAGGGACGTGTCATGAACATCCACCCCGCCCTGCTGCCGTGCTTCGGCGGCAAGGGTCTGTACGGCCGGCGGGTTCACGAGGCGGTCCTGTCGGCCGGCTGCAAGGTCTCCGGCTGCACGGTCCATTTCGCGTCCAACGAGTACGACGCCGGTCCCATCGTCGTCCAACGCTGC
This sequence comes from Phycisphaerae bacterium, assembly GCA_046538345.1. Lineage (GTDB taxonomy): Bacteria > Planctomycetota > Phycisphaerae > SM23-33 > SM23-33 > PUND01. The sequence continues at coordinate 7,216 of JBKHJB010000078.1, read as the reverse complement.
GTACAAATCGAGGAGTCGGACACGGCGGATTCACTCGCCGAGAGGGTCTTTCAGCAGGAACGGCTCGCCTACCCGCGGGCAATCCGTCTGTTCGCGTCCGACCGGCTGAGAATAGAAGGCAGCGTCGTGCGCATCCTCGGAGGCGATAAGAAGGTAAATCTCGATTGACCGGTCGGTTCACGCCCGTAGAATCACCTTCCTTACGCGGGGGGTGCCGTGAACGGACCCGAGCCACACCGACAACATGGCACGACTGCTTTACATTACCTCCTCGGCCCATTCAGGTTCCACGCTGACGGACCTGCTTATCGGCACGCTTTCGCGCGCGGTCTCCACCGGCGAACTTAAGCATCTGCCCCATCTTCTTTCCAACCGCCACGACGACACCACCGAGGACGGCAACGCGTGCAGTTGCCTCAACTCCCTGGCGAAGTGCCCGTTCTGGAGCCGGGTTGTCGATCGCCTGGTTGAGCGCACCGGCATAGACATCTGGTCGGCCCCGACGCGGTTCAACGTGAATCTGATGTGCGGGCATTACCAGGGTCGGCGGCGTTCGCTGCGGCGCAAGTTCGAGCCGCGGGGCGTTTACGGCCACGTCATCCAACACCGCATCTGGCGGTGGATACAACCTCTCTGGAACGCCCTGTACCGGCGACGCGTGCGGAACAACTGGCTGCTGTTCGACACGATAGCCCGGGTCGCCGGCGCCGAGGTGGTGGTGGACTCTTCAAAGGACATCCGCCGGCTGAACATGCTTTGCACACACCGCCGGGACGACGTGTCGGTCATAATGCTGATGCGGAGCTTGCCGGGCTGTGCGCACTCCGCCGCCAGGCGCAAGCGCACAATCACCCACTACGCCAAGAGCTGGGTGCGTCACAACAACCGTATCTACCGTCTGCTAAGACAGATGCCGGACCTGCCGGTTCTGCCTCTGCAATACGAGAATCTCGTCTGCGACCCGGTCGCGGCGAGGCGGAGGATTGCCCGTTTCCTCGGCTTGCCCGACCCGGGCGAGAGCATCGACATCGACACGCACAACTACCACCTCATCCGCGGCAATCGCCTGCGATACGCCGGGCAGGTTGAAATCAGCCCACGCGACCGCTGGCAGGATAAAACCGACGACGAGACACTCCGGATGTTCAGAACAATTGCCGTACGCCTGCATCCGGGCCTGTTGGAGATGGGGCTTGATCCCTTCGCCACGTTTTCCCCGGGCCCGGAGAATCCCGGCTCGACGACATCGCCCGATAGCGAACGCACGACACCGATGGCAAGCGACCCGCGATGATCGGTTTCCTGCGGAAACACGGACTGTCCGTTCTGGTAGCGGCGATGATGGTCGTCGCCGCCTGGGGCCTCTACCAGCGGTGGTTCTTCGTGGACAGATTCGGCATCGTCGCCGCGGATGAGTTATATCGCTGCCGCCAGCCCAGAGGCGACGACTGGCGACTGCTGGAGAAACACCACATCCGCACGGTGGTCAACCTCCGTCCCGCCGCCGAAGACCCCGACGATTTCGCCGCCGAACAGCGGGCCTGCTCGCAGGCGGGCGCACGGCTGATAAACATACCCATGCCGAAGCCCACGCCTACCCGCGTGCAGCTTCGGCGATTTCTCCGGGCCGTTCGCGAAACCGACGGCGCTGTGCTGGTCCACTGCGAACACGGCAGGGATCGCGCGGGGGTAATGGTGGCGTGCTATCGGATTATCGAACAGGACTGGACGCTGCGAAAAGCCGCCGCCGAGATGATGCGCTACAGAGGCAGACCGACTGCTCCCGCCGAATGGTCCCGCCGCGTTGACTACCTGAGGGAGGCCCACGCCGACTCGCTCGCCGGTGAGCTATAAGCTTCGCACGGGCGGGCAAATTCGCTATGATACTGCTTTGAGCATCCGCGGCGACTCCGACAGTTACGCAATCACACCCGAAAAATCGCGATCATGTGCGAGAAAAGAACCCAGGGCGACATCGAGATTTCCGCCGGCAGTGACCGGTGGTATGTAGCCGGACTGGCTTTCGAGTGTATCGGCTGCGGCCGATGCTGCGCCGGTCCGGGGGAGGGTTACGTCTGGGTGACGGAAGAGAGAATCGCCGCCATCGCCGAGTTCCTGAACATCTCGGATAAGCAGATGCGCCGCCGCTACGTGCGCAAAGTCGGCCGGCGCTACAGTCTCGTCGAGCAGCGCGGCAGCAACGATTGCATCTTTCTTTCGGAAGAGGGCAACGGCGGACGCCATTGCCTCATCTACCCGGTGCGCCCCACGCAATGCAGGACCTGGCCGTTCTGGCACAGCAATATCCGCGACCCGGAGAGCTGGTCGGAAGCAGCCATGCGTTGCCCGGGCATCAACCGCGGTCCGCTGCACAACCCCGCGGAAATAGAGGCCGCCTCCAATGCCACACGAGAGTGATTCCGCCGCGGCGTCGCCGGTATCGGCCGTTCGCGCGTGCAGTGCGGACGTCGAAGCGAAGGATATGCTGAGGCGCGTCTATGCCCGCGCGGACGCCGAGTTGGCCCGACATGCCCCGGTCTGTCGGGCATGTGGACAGTGCTGCCGGTTCGCGAAGGCCGGTCACCGCCTGCTGGTCTCGCCGCTGGAGCTGGCGGTTCTTACCGAAGCATCCCCGGAGAAGCTGCCCGTGGAGCCGGGGATATGCCCGTATCAGCACAACGGCCTGTGCACGGCCCGCGAGCGGCGTCCGCTGGGGTGCCGAGTGTTTTTCTGCCAAGCGCCTCTCGAGGAGTGTTCGCGGCTCTACGAGCTATATCACCGGAATATCCGCCGGCTGCACGCTGAGAGACAACTGGCGTACGTTTACGCGGAATTGACGATCGCTTTGTCGCAATTGCTGAACTGTAACCAAGCCGGGCAAAACGCCCAGTTTACCGTTGACACCAATGAGCGATATGTCTAGCATTCGGTCGATGTCCGGTCGAGCTTGACGGCCGGACCGGGATGACACCGAGACCCTGAAGTCCTGAAGTAAGGTGCCGGATCATGAAAAGATTCCTCTTGTTGGTTTTCGCATTGGTATGCCTGGTTGGGGTTCTGGGCGGCTGCACCATGAACGAGCGCACCGCCGACGAGCGGTTCCGCCGGTACGCCCGCATTACCGACACGAACATGCACATGTTCTGGGAAGACTGGGACTATCTCTGGCTCTACGACAAAGAGAGCAAACTCTCGAAGTGGCATACCAAGGTCCGGAACTGAGCGCCGCGGAACACGTTATTCTACCGCCGGGGTCCATCGCAGCGCCTCGGCGGTTTTATTTTGCGCTGCCGACGGGGACAGCCCGGCCTTTCCAGGCACACCCAAACGGTCTATAATGCCTACGCGCTCGGCGGATTGCCGCCGCGGCGATGAGACCCTGACGGGGCTTACCAATGAGCACAAATCAGCATCGTATCGGCGTTTTTCCGGGCACGTTCGACCCGATCACCAACGGGCATCTGGATGTTATCCGCCGCGGCGGGAAGATCTTCGATGAGCTGGTCGTCGCGGTGGGAAACAATCCCGAGAAGCCCGCTGTACTCAGTCAGAGCGAGCGGGTCGAGATTATCCGCGAAGTGACCGCGGAGATGGAAAACGTCCGCGCCGAGGCGTTTGAGGGGCTTACCGTGGACTTCGTACGCCGGGCGGAAGCGACGGCCATCCTCCGAGGCATCCGCAACAGCACCGACCTTCAGTTCGAGCTTCAGGCGTCACTGACCAACCGCGTAGTAGCGGGCGTGGAGACTGTTTTCGTAATGACCGGAACGGAATACGCCTTCACTTCGTCGTCGCTTATCAGGCAGGTGGCCTCGATGGGCGGCGATGTTTCGGCGCTGGTTCCGCCGGCGGTGCTGCCGCATCTGAAAAAACTCTCGCGGAGCGCGGGAGACGATATGCTCGACGAAGCGCCCTAGCGGGCGCGAGGGGAAAAACATGGACTCTCGGGTTCGGACGCTTCTGGTCGTCGGCGTGCTGCTTACGCCTCTGGGAGTAACTGCGCAAGTTCCGGAGCCGCCCATAGAACTTCAGGTGCGGATATCCGAGACGATGGGTGCTCTGGCCGATGCCCTCACCGCGGAAACGTCGCAGCGCCGCGAAGCCGAGGAGTCGATTCTCAAGCTGCACAGGTCCCTGCTGGAGCCGGTCCGCGTCCGCGCCGCCGACGCCGATCCGGAGGTGCGACTGCGAGCCAGGGACACTCTTTCCGACGCCCTGCTGCAAACACGCATATTGCGTGTGCTCGCACACGTGCCGCCGGAAAACGAGTTCAAATTACGCCGCTTCCGCAAAGCGCACCCGGACCTGTTCGACGACGTCTTCGGCGAAGACCTTGAGCGGCGTACGGCGGCGGTAGCCCGCATCGCGACGCTGGACGACCCCGACGCCCTTGCCGAGCCGCTGCTGGTAATGTGCCTGGGACACCCCAGCGAACAAATGCAAACCGCCGCGGTCTATGTCGCCACCACCGGCAGGTACCGCGGCGACGCGACAGTTCGGAAGCTCATGGATATTGTCGAGCGTCGCGGACTGCGGCGACAGCACGGATACGGAAGGCACGACTCAACACCCCTTCCGGGCGACCTGGCGTTGACGGCGGTAACGGAAATCGGCAGTCCGGCGGCGGCCCCGGGACTTACGAAGCTTATTACACAATGCCATCAGCACTTCGGCTATTCGGCGGAGATCGAGCTGGCCGAAGCCCTGGCCGCCACCGGCGAATTGCGCGTTATTCCACACCTGATTGGTAGACTCGATCTTACGCATCACACTATCTCGATGGAGCTTGAGCACGGGCATTTCTCCAAGGCCCCTTGCGACGCGCCGCTGCTGGCGCTGCTGTTTATCACCGGCCAGGACCCATCTCGCTATGGTTTTGTCCTCACCGAGCACTATTCCGACAGGATGTTCGGCTTCACCGACGCCCACAACCGTGAGAATGCCGTGAAAAGGTTCCGCAAGTGGTGGGACGAGCACAAAGACGACCCCCCCTACGCGGACATGGAGCCGCTGGAGCTTAACCGCCGGTCACGGCGAACCGACCGGCAACGAACGACGACCCCCGCTTCGACAACCGCGACGGCAACAATGCCGACCTCTCAACCGGTGTCCGAGGCGGAAATCGCACAACTCGCGCGATCCCTTGAGGACCTGGCCGCTGACGCGGGGCGACAGTGGCGCGACGAGAGCTACCGCAACCGCCGCCGGGCCGGACCGGAGCTGCTGACAACGCTGGAGATGATGACCGAGCCGCTCGTCGCCCGCGCCCGCGACCCGCGTGCGCGCCAAGCGGCGCTGAGTGTACTGAGCCGGCTGGTCGTGCAAGCCGACGGTCAGAAGCTGCTCGCCGACCTGGCGGCGAGGGGACTGGATGACCAGCTTGAAAAGGCGTTGGAGTTCCGCCGCCGGCGGGGTGGGCTTTTCGAGGATCTGCTGTCGCTGAACTGGTACCGGCGAGCCGAGGCACTGGGAAAAGTACGGCGCATCAGTGACACCGAGGGACTTGCCGAACCGCTGCTGATTCACAACCTTTCTCACTCCTCCAGGCAGGTCGTACGCGCCGCCTTGCAGGCCTGCGGCAGCGGCAGCTACGACTCCGACGCGATGGTTGACGAGATGCTGGGCATTGTCTCTGAAAACACCGACGAATCGTCCTCCCACTGGTGGCACGAGCAAAACCGCCCGCTGGCGATCGCCGCGATGAGAGTGCTGCGGAAAATCGGCTCATCGCGGGCGGCGCCGTCGCTTATGTCGCTGCTCAGACGCTATATTGACCAGCGTAATTACCAGTGGGCCGCAGAGGCCACACACGCACTCGCCGCTTGCGGCACCAGCGACCTGCTGCCGTCGCTGATGAAAAACTTCGGCGACACCTCAACCAGGACCACGCACGGCACCTCCAGTAGTGACGGCGAAGAGTTCGAGCTTACTATTGCCGATTCGGACTTCTACCTGATGACGGCCGTGGTGCTGAGCGACCAGGAACCCTCCGACTACGGTTTCATTACCTTGCCGCACCATGGCAGCGACCAGGAGCCGCTGTTCGGATTTGCCGACGAACAGAAGCGCGAGGAAGCTATCGAAAAGTTCGAGCAATGGTGGCGCGAACGCCACGGAGAGCCACCCGGCGACGATGTTGAGGCGTCTGACGACGACATTGAGCCGCCGGCGACGACCAGGCAGGCGCCGCCGGAGGGCTTTTGAGCCAATGCACATCCGCCTGTGTCGAAGCCCCTCGCGGCATGCCACCGCGACGCGGCCGCAGCTTACTCGCCGGTATAGGCATACAGCTCGTGCCGCCGGATGTAGTCTATGACCGCCTCCGGCAGAAGGTAGCGAACGGAGAGCCCCTTCGTAAGCCGCCGGCGTATTTCCGTGGAGGAAATGTCCACGCGCGGCGTTTCGACGACGCTACTGCTCAGCCGCTCCACCGTTTCCGCGTCGAAGTGCTCGCCGAGGGCCTCCACGACCTCGTCCAGTTGCTCCTGCCAAGGGTTGCGAGCGGCCACGATCAAATCGACCTCCGCGACCACGTCGCGCGCACGATGCCACTGCGGCAGGTCCGCGAGCATATCGGCCCCTATCAGCAGATACAGCCGCGTCCCCGGCAGCTCGTCGCGAAGCTGCCGTAGCGTGTCAATGGTATAGCTCGGACCGGAACGGCGAAGCTCGGTATCGCTGACTTCGAACATCGGCTCACCGGCGACCGCGAGTCGGAGCATTTCGAGGCGATGCTCCGCGAACGCCCCGGCGGGCGGTTTGTGCGGTGGCTGGGCCGACGGAATGAGCATGACCTTTCCTATGCCGCACGCCTCGGCGGCGGCGCGCGCTACGATCAGGTGCCCGTTGTGAACCGGGTCGAATGTGCCGCCGAAGATGACCATGGACTCGTCCATTGCCTTTATCCACCCACCGGAGGTACCGGCATTACAGCAAAAAAGCCGCTTCCGCGAAAGTCCGAGGGACGATTTGCATTTGCCGAAACACGACCGGACGCGGTAAAATACGGAACCCGCAGCAGGAGCTCTTTGAATGCTTGCCAAGCGTATTATCCCCTGTTTGGACGTGGACAAAGGCCGCGTCGTCAAAGGAGTGAATTTTCTGAATTTACGGGACGCCGGAGACCCCGTCGAGGTCGCCCGTCGCTACGAATCCGAGGGCGCAGACGAACTGGTCTTTCTGGACATCACCGCCAGCCACGAGCGGAGGGACATCC
>JBKHJB010000077.1:0-10155 GCA_046538345.1 Phycisphaerae bacterium | reverse complement strand
TACCCCGCCGCCCCATTCGACAAAAATCTGTCGGCAACGTGTTGTGTGTAATCAGTCCTCGCGACTGTCCGACTGTCGCTGAGAGGCCCTTTCCTGCGGCAGCGCCTGGGCGTGTATGCCTATATGGGCTGTGGCGGCCAGTTTCAGCGCCGTTTCGACGGGAATATCGACCTCTTCGACATGTTCCCGCGGAACATAGACCAGAGGACCGCCGATCATGTAGGCGAAGGGAAAATATACAGCCACCCTTTGGACGCCATCGTCGCACTGTACCTCGCGGGGATCGTCGTTGGTAAGAAGCCCGAGCTTTATCGCCTGCTCATCCGGCGGACGATACAGCACGGTCCGGCCCATCTTTTTGGAGTCAGGTCCGAAGAGCTTCATCAGCTCCCGGACGGACTGATACACGGTCTTTATACCCGGCAGGCGTTCGAACAGTCGGTCCAGAAGCCCGAGTAGCCCGCGGAATATCCAGAAACGCGTCAGCAACCCCACGAGGTAGATAGTCGCCAGGATGATAGCGGCGCCGGCGTAGGGCCCCCATCGTCGCCAGGATTCACCCGGTTCGTCCATCAACCCCACGGATTCGAGCATTCCACCGCCGAGCATGCCCAGCCATGAGCCGGCCGTATAGACGACCCATATGGTCACTGCGAACGGTATGACGACCAGCACTCCGGCCAGGAATACGTGCAGTTGCTTCTTCATTGTCGGCTCCTATGCCTGCGGACGGGTATGCTCGGAAGCGTCGTCGTCCACTCCGAAATGCTTCAGAGCGGCCGCTGTGTCACGGTGCATTCGCAGCGTCTTGTGAAGGTTCATGACGCGGAACACACGCCCCACATCCGAGCCCATGCCGCAGAGCACCAGCTCACCCCCGGCGTCCTTGAGTTTCTTGTGCAGCGCAAGCAACGCGCCGAGCATCTGGGACGACAGAAACCGCACTGTGGCGAAGTCCAGCACCAGTTTGCGGATCCCGTGACGGTCCACCAGCGCGATCAACTGTCCGCTCAGGCGTTCTACTGTGGAAGTGTTCAGAAGCGTATGCTCCTGGAACTCCACCACACATACGTCCGCGATGTTGGAAACTATCAGACCGGATTCGGGCATGTCGGACACGCTCTCAATGAAAGACAAAGGGCCTGTTTCCTGCGCTTATCGGCCAGATTGCCCGGAAAAACTTGAGCGTAGTCCAGCCGGCACGGCCGTGGGCTTTGCCGATCAGCCCAGCTCAAAGATGGACTGGGTCTTTACGACCGCCAGGTCCTCGGGGAAGGCGTGGAAGGTGAACACGTGGAACTGGTTGGCCTTGGCTTCGTAGTCGATGAAGGTGAACGGCGTAAGCGAGCGGTTCATCCACATCGGAAACGGGACGAACAGTCCGCGGCGCGCGCCGAGACGTGCCAGCTCGTGGTGGGTCTTGGAATAGACGGCCGCACTCATCGACTCGACCTGGAAGCTCATCATGTAGTTGATGCCGCCGAATCGCTTGTGCTCGTGGTCGCGCTCGCCGCGGAACGGCAACTCCAGCAGTCGCCCGCGCGTGGGAAGCTCCTGGCCGACATCGGCAGTGAGTTGGACCAGAGAGCTATCGTCGCGATAGAAGCCGATTACGTGCGTACAGCCGGTGACCCAGATCTGCGCTTCGTACCCGGGTTTGACGATGCGCTGATCGTGGAAGATCTCGAACAGTTCCGGGTGAACGGCCCGTTCGAAGAGGTAGAATCGTAATGTAGAGGCACTGATTTTCTGCCCGATACTCATGGGGCCGCTCCTTACGCTTCCACCTTTATTATATCTCGGTCGTCCTTCCCGACAAGGGGTGCAAAACCGCCCAATCACTGAGAAAAAACGGTGAAAAAGCGCAGAGATCCGCCTTTGGCCCGTCAGGGACTCTGTAACGCCGGATACACAGAGCCGACGCCGCCAAAGCGTCGTCCGTCGCGGTCCCGGGCGCCGATTTCAGCGGCCGATGCACCCAGCCGGGCGGCTGGGGCTATTGCTGGCCGTCCCGTTCTTCAGCGGCTTCGCCCTTGGTTTCCTCGGGCTTCGGCAGGACCTTCTCGAGAACGCCGGACTTGATCTCCTCGGCGATGTCGGTGTTCTCCGAGAGGAAGGTCTTGGCGTTCTCCCTGCCCTGTCCGAGCCGGACGTCGCCGTAGCTCAACCACGCGCCGGATTTCTCCACAATCCCGTGCTCGACGGCCAGGTCCAGCAGGTCCCCCTCGGCGCTGATGCCGTAGTCGAACATCAGGTCGAACTCCGCCTTTTTAAAAGGTGGCGCGACCTTGTTTTTGACCACGCGGGCGCGGATACGGCTGCCGACCGCGTTCTCGCCCTCCTTCAGCGTGCTGATGCGGCGGACGTCCACCCGGACAGAACTGTAGAACTTCAACGCCCTGCCGCCGGGCGTAGTCTCGGGGTTGCCGAACATCACGCCGATCTTCATGCGAATCTGGTTGATGAAGATTACGCAGGTCCGAGACCGGCTGATGGCGCCAACGAGCTTGCGCATCGCCTGGCTCATCAATCGCGCCTGGAGTCCCACGTGCTGGTCGCCCATCTCGCCTTCTATCTCGGCCTTTGGGATAAGCGCGGCCACCGAGTCCACTACAACCACGTCCACGGCGTTGGAGCGTACGAGCATCTCGCAAATCTCCAGCGCCTGCTCGCCGGTGTCGGGTTGGGAGACCAGCAGTTGTTCGAGATTCACGCCGATGCGGCGCGCCCAGGTAGGGTCCATGGCGTGCTCGGCGTCAATAAACGCAGCCACCCCGCCGGCCTTCTGCGCGTGGGCGACCACGTGCAGGGCGAGAGTCGTCTTTCCGGAGCCCTCCGGTCCGAACAGCTCGCATATGCGCCCTCGTGGCATTCCCCGGCCGCCCAGTGCGAGATCCAGCGACAGAGAGCCGGTCGGTATGCCCGGAACGGCCTGCGTCTCGCGATCGGTCAGCCGCATTATGCTGCCGGTACCATAGTTCTGGTGAATCTGCTTAAGAGTCGCGTCCAGCGCCTCCGAGCGACGCTTGCGGGCGGCGTCGGCGTCATCCTGTTGCCCGTTGCCGCCGGTGGTGTTCTTTCTCGTCTTGGAAGCCGATTTAGCCATCGCTGACTCTCCTTGCTGGTTCCGTGTTTTCCGGCGGACTTTCCGGCCGGGATCCATCCGGCCGTTGAGTGTAAGGCCAGTGTTAGGTATAGGCAAGCCCGATTTCGCCGGTGTGTGCGGAAAATTTTCCTACCGGCAGCATATCCCTCGCCGGCGTCGTCCGCAACGGCCCGTCATTGCGCCGTAGTCGAGACGACAATGAGTTCCGGGTTCGTGCGGTCATTTTCCCAGCGGCGGCGTTGCCACGGCGGTGTAGACAGGCCCGTTCGGACCCAGCTCGCTGGTATAGACCGTGATGTTTTCGCAGAGGACCGCGCCGAAATCCTCCTCGCCCAATCCGGCGACGGCTGACCGCAACCTGTCGGGGTTTTTCGTGGACTTCACCCGGGCCAGAGTCACGTGCGGACGGTACGCCCGGTCTTCGCGGCGGAGACCAAGCTCGCTCATCGCGTCGGAGAGCTTGCCCTGCAACTCTATCAGCCGACCACTCGGCTCATCCACACCCGCCCAGAACATTCGCAGCTTCCGCCCGTCAGGCGGGACCGGTTGAACTCCCTGAACGCGGAACTCGAACCGTTCGACCTCGGCCGCACATACACCCGCCAACTCACAAATGTCGGCAAGTGTATCGCCGGATACGTCGCCGAGGAAATTCAAGGTGATGTGGAGATTCCGCGGTTCTACCCAGCGGACCTTGGCGTCGTGGTCGTCCACTCGCTCGGGCAAGCCGGCGAGCCGACGGCGAGTTTCTTCGTCGATATCGACCGCCAGAAATGTCCGTTGTGTGTCGCGCGGAGTCATGACTATAAATACTAACGGCCCGGCTCGGCCGCCGTAAACCCACAGGTCGGTGGCGGCACGTCCTTGAGCGGATTATGATGGTGGTGAGAGGAGTGCACCATGCTGGAGTATCAGTGCAGCGGTTGCGGGCGAACTATCAGGACCTCCGACGACATGGAGGGGGCGGTCGAGGAGTGTCCCTATTGCGGCAACAGGAATGAAGTCGGGCAGGATACACGAGAGGTCGCGGAGCCGGGGCAGGTGCATACAACAGCGAAAGGCGCATTAGTCTGCGCGGCGTTGAGCTTCCTGTGGATACCTTTTTTGTTTGTCGCGCCGGTTCTGGTTCCACTGGCGGCTGTGCTGGCGGTGGCGGCGGTGGCTCTGGTGGCCAAGGCGGATCGCAGCATGGCATTGAACGACAGCGAAGACGCCGCCCGGTCGCGCAAGCTGAGCAATGTCGCCAAGAATCTCTCAATAGTCTCGCTGGGTCTTCTAGGTGCCGCCGGCGTGCTTCTGTGGTCGACCGGATACCGCCCTTGGCCGGAACCGCCCGAGCGAGTGCCCGGTCCGGAGGGTCCGCCTGAGCGGTCTTCCGGTTCCGGAGTAAGCCCGGCGCGCGAAATCGGCGAGCTATCTACGATGCCCCCTGAAAACGGACCTCATGCTCACCCGGCGGTAGCGTCTGTCCCGTCCGGAGCACGAGTGTCTCCACGGGCGTGCGGATTCGCCCTAGGACAGACCCGTCGCTCTGCCGTCGGAGATGTACGACCGCCCTGCCCTGCCCGGCGCGCAGTCCTATGCGAATTTCCGGCAGTTCGCCCAGTGCCGGGTCCCAGTCGGCCGAGGCGAAACCCACTGCGTGTGGTGACGGTCTGAAACCTGCTACGGTCTGTATAAGCTGGATAGACGGGGAGACGGACCACGCGTGACAGTCGCTTCGAGGTCCGTGCAGCGATTCAGGCCAGGTCGTCAGCCCCAGCTTGAGCATTCCGCGCCATAGGTCCAGCCGGCGCTGCACTTCGCCGCCTGCGCCGAGCTCCCGGAGCGCCTCGAAGAGATAATACTGGAAGTAAAGTGTTCCGACCTGTGTTACGCGCTCGTCGCTCAGCGCGTTCTCCAACGCCCGCCGCCCGGCGTCGGCATCCAGCAGTCCGAACAGCACGGCGAATACCTGCCCGTGAACGCTGTAGCTGTTCTTCGACGGAGTGTCGGCCACCATGGCGGCCCGCTCATCCAGGCATTTCTGCTTGACGGACTCTATTGTCTCCCGGGCGTCGCGGTGGTAGAGATCGGCCGCGGCTACAAGCCCGCATTGCTTCTCCAGCTCGGCCTGGGCTTTGCACGCACCGGCCGTCAGCAGAGAGAGTATCGTCGAGCCGCCGTCGTCGTCCTGCGGCGCGTTGCCGCACGCGAAAGGTGTGGTCCAGTCGATGAACGGCGCGTAAGGCACGGGGCCCAGAAGCGCGTCGTTGCGCCTGCGCGACAGCCACCACTGGAGAATTTCCCGCCCCAGCGGCAGCAGCGAGCGGACGAACTGGCGATCGCCGCGGTACCGCAGGAAGTCGTGCAGCATGCATATCCAAAGCAGCGAGAACGTCGGAATAAGCTGGCAGCGGCGCGAAGGCGCCCGGCTGGGGACAAGTCCGTCGGCCGTTCGTTCAACCTGGAAGTCGCGCAGACATTTGCGGGCCAGGCGGTCCTCATCGGCGAGCAGATAGTGATAGACCGCCTGTATTCGCGAGTCGCCGACGAATTGGCACTGCTCGTAGTGGGGACAGTCGAAGAAAGTCTCGTGCGCACACAGCCGGGCTGTACGCCAGTCCGTGTCGATGATTTGTCTCTGATCGTCCATTCCGGCCGCGCGGATGTGCGCACGTCGCCGCAGCGGGAAGCCGGTAAAGCGACAGGCCAGTCCGGCAAGCTCCAACGGTTGCTCGCCCGTCTCGGCCTTTACTTCCAGATATCGAAACGGGCGGAACCACAGCGTCTCGAAGTTGCGGTCGGCTCCGCCGTCGGGGATGAACACGTCGCGATGACCGACGACCACCTTGCCGTCCGTCTCGTCGCGATTGCCCTTGGTCTTTGTGCCGCTGACACGCAGCGCCTCGCAGGCGACGGTCTCTATCGTCGAACCGCGACCGCCGCTGGTGCATATCTCCAAAAAAGCATTGGTCAGCTCACCGCGGTCCAGCAGCACGCGAACGGTTGTATGCGGCGGTATCGTCAGCGGCTGGTCGCGCGTGATGAGATTCTCGACGGCCGACGTTTCTGTCCCATCACAGCGGGCGATACGTGCGAAGCGGTCGCGTCGCTGCTGCATCTGAGGGAGCGGATCCAGGACCAGTCGATGCGACAGTGGGATGTTCCCCCACGGGTCGCGTGCCCTATCGACCACCACCCGCGCCGCGGGCCAATCCGAGTCGTCAAAGTCCGCCCCCCGCCAGCCCCACAAATGCCGGGCGGCGTCTATGTTCTCGCCCGAGCCGACTACGCAGTATCGCCTGCCGCCCTGCCATGGATGCTCGGTTACCGGCGAGCGCGATTCGTCACGCACGCACAGCCAGGCATCCGACGTTTGCACCCGTTCGGCGAGGGGGTGTTCCGAATCGTCGGCCGCCACGAGAAAGAAGCCCTCGGCACCGAGTTGCCCCTCACCCGCGTGGTCACCTATGTGCCACACCAGGGCGGACAACACGTGCTCACCGGCTGAGATTGTTGGCAGGTCCACCGGCGCGACGGACCAGCATTGCTCGCTGCTTCGGGATGGTCCGCGGGAGATTTCCCGGCCGTCCAGATAAAGTATGTATCTCTGGGACGCCGACACCCACAGCCGCGTCGGAAGTGCGTCGGCGTCGGCGGAGAACCGGCGGCGGAACAGCGGCACTACGTAATCGCCCTGCCGGGGCGCGGATGCGTGCCAGATGCACGGCGTACACATGGCCGGGTGGTCTGAGGGAAGGTACTCGAGGTGTTTCATCGTCAAGGCCCTGCAACTCTGTGTTTCGATATGGTTCTTCCGTTTACGCCGGGAAACCGGATAACGGGTTCCATCGGCTGACGCCGGGGGCTTTCCGCACGCAACGTGTGCGCAATACACGGGGCCGGCACCGAACCGGCCCCGCGCGCAAACGTCTGCTTAAAGCGGGGCATTTACTCGGCCGCCGCCTTTTCAGGAACGTACAGAATCGGCAGGTGCAGAGCGTAAACGTCGTCCACGAAGTCCATCTTCTGGATCTGCTCAAGCACCTCGTCGGTAGGCGGGCTGTCGAGATTAAGCCCTACAAGCGCCTTCTGCGGCTCGAGCTTACGGGAGAAGGTCATATCGGCGATGTTGATACCCGCCGAGCCGAGCAGCGAGCCGAATTTGCCGACCACGCCCGGCTTGTCCTCACAGAAGACGACAAGAACGTGCCCTTCGGGCTTCATCTCCATGCGGTAGCCGTCGATGGCGATGACCCGCGGGAAGCGATTCCCGAAGATGGTGCCCTTCGCTGACCGCTTCATCTTGTCGGTGTGGACGGTCACCTCCACCATGTTGGCGAATTCCTTGACCTTGGCGCTGGTCACCGTCTCGACCTCCGCGCCTCGCTGCTGGGCAACCACAGGCGCGTTGATGACATTGACCGGTTCTTCCATGTGCGGACTGAGCAGCCCGACCAGAAGGTAGGTCGTCAGCGGCGCGACGTTTTCGTCGGCGACGCGCCCGCGATACACCACCTCCACCTTCTGAAGCGCGCCCGGTGTGGTGTGCGCGAGAATCGTCCCCAGCCGCTGGCACAGCTCGGTGTAAGGCAGCAACCATTCCGGAAGCGCCTTGCCGAAACCCGGGGCGTTAAGTGCGTTGCGTACCGAACCGCCCCGCAGTGCCTCGACGAGCTGTTCTGCCGCCTCCAAGGCGACCTGCTCCTGCGCCTCCTCCGTGGAAGCGCCGAGGTGAGGCACGGCCAGGACGTTCGGATGCTGGATCAGCTCCTTCTCCGCCTCGGTCTCCGGCGGTTCGGAGGTGTAAACGTCCAGGGCGGCACCGGCTATCTTCTCTTCGTTCATCGCCTCGAGCAGCGCGTCGGAGTCGATTATACCGCCGCGGGCCGCGTTTATGACCATCGCGGTGGGCTTCATCACCTCGAACTGCTCGGCGCCGATCATACCCAGCGTGTCGTCGCTCTTGGGTACGTGGACGGTAAGGTAGTCGCACCGTTTGCACAGGTCCTGGATGTCTTTGACCAGCTCGATATGCCCTTCCGGCTCGCCGGCGAAGAACGGGTCGTAGCCCAGGATGCGCATCTCGAAACCGGCCGCCCGCTGGGCGACCGCCTGTCCGATGCGTCCCAGACCGATTATCCCAAGCGTCTTGCCGGAAAGCTGCACGCCCTTGTACGCCTTCCGGTTCCACTCGCCGCTTTTAAGCGACTGGTTGGCCGGCGCTATCTTGCGTGAAAGCCCCAGCATAAGCGCCATGGTAAGCTCCGCGGTGGCGAGCGTGTTTCCGCCCGGCGTGTTCATGACGATTATGCCCTTACTTGTCGCCAGGGGCACCTCTACGTTGTCCACGCCGACACCCGCACGGGCGATGCACTTGAGCTTGCCGGGGTCTTTCAGCACGGTCTCGTTGACCTTCACGCCGGAGCGGATGATCATGCCGTCGTAGTCGCCGACGATCTCGGCCAGTTCCTCCGGCGAAAGACCGGGATTGACCTCGACGTTTACGTCATCCTGTTGCTTGAGCCATTCCACGCCGACGTTACTTAGTTTGTCCGCTATAAGTACGTTCATGTTCGCGGTCTCCTATTGCCAGTCCTGGAGGGTTCTCACAGCCGCCGCCACGCCGTCGCCCACGGGCACGTCCACGCCCAAATCAGCGAGCGTGTACTCTATGGCTGCGATCAGACCGATCGCGTCGAGCGGGTCAACGTAGCCCATGTGCGAGATGCGGAACAGCTTGCCCTTGAGATGCTCCTGTCCACCGGCTACCGAAGCGCCGTATTTGCTCCGCAGTTCCTTGCGGAAGTCGTCGTTGACGCCCTCGGGGTACAGAAGACCGGTCACCGAATCGCTCGGCTGCTTGCTGAAGACGTCCATACCGATCGCCTTGGCGGCCGAGCGCGTGGCTTCGGCGAGCTTGGCGACCCGATTCCAGGTAGTCTCGATTCCGACGTCGTTGATCATTTCGACGGCCTTGGACATCGCCCTGACCAGACTGACCGGTCCGGTATAGGGCGTGTCGCTCTTGGCGAGCGATTTGCGGTACGCCTTGAGGTCCAGGTAGAACACCGGCGCGTCGGTATTGGCTTCTATGCACTTCCACGCCTTCTCGCTGACGGAGAGGAACGCCAGGCCCGGCGGGAGCATAAGCGCCTTCTGGCTGCCGGCGCCGACGATGTCCACTCCCCACTCGTCCGGCTTCAGCGGCAGGCAGCCGGCCGATGTGATGCAGTCGGCTATCAGGATGGCGTCGGTTTCCTTGACGACCTTTCCGATGGCTTCCAGGTCGCAGGCGGTCGCGGTGGACGTCTCGCTGTGGACCGTCACGACCGCGCCGTAGTTGCCCGTGGATAGCTTCTCCTTGACGGTTTCGGCATCCAGGGCCGTGCCCCACTCCAGCTCCACCTCGTCAACGTCCAGGCCGTAGGCCTTGCCGACCTTGACCCATCTTTCGCCGAACTTGCCGCCGTTGGAGACGAGCACCTTCTTGTCTCGCGGAACGGCACAGGCGATGGCTGCTTCCATACCCGCCGTGCCCGAGCCGGCGATGGTGAGCACGTCGTTGCCGGTCTGGAGGATCTTTTTCAGACCCTCGGTGGCTGCGGCGAAGATTTCGCGGAACTGCGCCGTCCGGTGATGGATCATCGGACGCGCCATCTCCGCAAGTACTTCGGGCGGAACGTCGGTGGGACCGGGAGTGAATAAACGCTGCTTGATCATGGGATGCACCTCCCAACGATAGAGTAAGCAACAGGTGCTAGCCGGCAGAGCTGCAGCCCCTTGCTACAGTTGCCACCTGCTGCGCGATTCTCTTCAGTTCTCGCCGCCGCGACCCGCTGTCCCCTTTGGTCGCCGCGACGAAGGGTGAATAAGGATATACGCCCCGGCGCGGAATGTCAACTTGGTAAATGCCGACGACGACGGCGAAACATCGCCAGCGTCCCGGCCGCCAGCGTAACAAACGTGGCCGGCTCGGGGACCGACGCGCCCGCGGCAGTTCCCGTCCAATTGGCCAGGACAGCGGCGAAATCGGTGTTTCCGACGGCTCCGTCGGCGTCGAAGTC
>JBKHJB010000001.1:0-39401 GCA_046538345.1 Phycisphaerae bacterium | reverse complement strand
CGCCTCTTCTCAACCCCGACCTCTCCCGGCAGTTGCAAACAACGCATTCGCCTCACAGTGAAGCCGCCCCGGTCAATACCAGACCATGACGATCATGTTCGGCTCGGTGGTTTTGCCTTCGAGGTTGCCCACGAGGTGTCCGACGTGTTTGACCTCGATCTCCTGCTCGTCGAGCCACTCGTTAATCTGGTTCTGCATGTAGTTCAGCGGGGCCTCGGCGATTTTGGAGTGGAAGAGCCGGCATCTGATAGCGCCTTTGCCCGTCGTGGTCGGCGTGCGATCGAAACCGCTCTTACCGCTGATCGCCGGACCACCCGCGGCCGATCCGAATGCCTTGATCTGTCCCCGCTTGGTGCCTTCGTCATCGTCCGCATCGACCAGCCCGATTGGCTCGTCATCCTCCTGCTCTTGCTCGGGACTGACCGGTGTAAGCTCCTCGTCGGCTTGCTCGGGCTCCGGCTGCTCGGGACGTTCCGGACGGTCCTGGGGTTCGGCGGGTCGCTGCTGGTCGTTGCGCGCGGGCTTCTCGTCGGGATTGTAGGGCTTCTTGTTTCGCATTGTGCAGCTCCTGGATATGACCGAAAGAAGCGGATTATCGGCTCCGGGCCGATGACGTGACTTCCACTGGCTCCGCATTATAATCGCCCCCGACTACCGGTCAAGCCGGCTGTGAGAGACGATATTTTTGACAAGCCCCCCACAGGCGCCGATGATGGGAGTCTCACACCTGTGCAGAGGGATGATTGTGCGATTAAGGCAACGCGGAACAGTTAAAGGCAAGCTGTTGGCCGCGGGAGTCTTCGTGGCTCTCGTGGCGGGCGCTTTCGGGTTGAGCATGCTCCGGGGCAACGGCCCGGACGTCTCCAAGACGTCCGACTCGGCGAGTACCGCTCCGTCGGCCGACGTCGGAGAGTTCCGTGGCATCTCGCTGCAACTGCACAGCGGACACCCCGACCACCCCTACGAGACCTACATAAAGGAAATCGCCTCGGTCGGCGCCAACACCGTATGCCTGGTGGTGCCCGGCTATCAGGAGAACGCCTCCTCCACGAGCATCTTTATCGACTCTCGCAAAGCCCCGCGCGACCAGCGACTCGTCGAGCTTATGGACCACGCCCACCGGCTGGGACTGCGGGTGGTGCTGATGCCAATACTACTGCTGGAGAATCCCGGCTCCGGCGAATGGCGCGGTAAGCTCGAACCCACCGACTGGGGCGACTGGTGGGAGGACTACAACGCCTTCATGCTGCACTACGCAGACGTCGCCCGAAGAGGACAGGCCGACGCCTTTATCATCGGATCCGAACTGGTATCCACCGAAAGGCAGGAGCAACGCTGGCGGGACCTGATAGTCAGGGTGCGAAGCCGCTACGACGGACTGCTGAGCTACTCGGCCAACTGGGACCACTACCGCCCCGTCAAATGGTGGGACGCGGTGGACATGATAGGAGTAACTACCTACTTCGACCTGACCAACGGCGACGAGCCGACGCTGGAACGACTGATGCAGTCGTGGAGCGAGATAAAGAATGAACTGCTCCAGTGGCGACGCACACAGGGCAAACCCCTGCTGTTCACGGAGGTGGGCTGGCCGAATCAGGCAACGGCCGCCCAGTACCCCTGGGACTACTTCCGGGCACAAGACGAACCCGCCCCGGAAATACAGGCCGATTGCTTTGAGGCATTCTTCCGCACGTGGTTCGATGAGCCGGACGTAGCGGGCTTTCTGGTATGGGAATGGCGGAGCTATCCCGCCCAGCGGGTCGGCCCGGAGGATCCCTCTTACGTCCCCGTGGGCAAACCCGCCCTGGAAGTTATCGAAAAATACTATCAGCGGCCGGTTACCGGCGAGCTGCCGACCACAGGACCGGCCCAGCCGCCCGAAGCCACTGAACCAACGATTTCCGAACCCGAAGACCACGACAACGCAGACGCCTCAGTTTCCCTGCCCTTACTCCCTGTGGACGAGGACTCCGAACTCCTGCCATGAAGCCAACCGCGGGCATCGCGTGCATAGTCGCGGGCGTCCTGTTCTGCGCGTGGGCGAACCACGCGGACGCCGGCGCCATCCGCGACATCACCGCCGACGGCGATACCATCTGGGCGGTCGGCGACGCCGGTACCGTACTTCTCAGCCGGGATGCCGGGCAAACCTGGAATAGCGTGGAAGTGCCCGTGGGAACCGACTTCCAGGCCGTTCACATCGCCGGGGACACCGTCCACCTGCTAGGCGGGAGCACGATATTCGGACACCCTGACGCGCGCGGCAAGGCGGTCATCCTTCGCAGCGAGGACGGAGGGGAAACCTTCCAGGCGGTTTCCACCCCACCGGCAGGATGCCTCTACGGCGGTGAGTTCGAACCTCCGGCGGCAATCGTCTTCGGCGAGGCCACGCCCGAAGCACCAAGCGGAATCTGGCGCACCGTAACCGACGGCCGACGGTGGACACCCGTGGAATCCGAGCAGCAGGGATACCTTCTCGGCGGCGACTTTCGCGACGTGAAGCTCGGCTACGCCGTCGGCGGAGACCATCGCATAGCGAGCATCCGGGGGCTTTCCGAGCCGCGGATCCGCCCGCCGCAGACACCCTCGCGGCGCGTTTTGCGGGCGGCTGCTCTTTCATCCGACGAGACCTGCTGGGCGGCCGGTGACGACGGACTACTGCTCAAAAGCAGGCCCGGCAGTCAGCCCTGGCAGCAGCAACAGATTCCCGCGCCGACCGCTACCGGCCGGCTGCTGGACCTGGAGACGGTCTGCTCCACGCCTGAAGATACCGTCCACGCAGGCGGCGGGTTGACCGGCGCAACCTTCCGCAGCGATGACGGCGGAGCGAGCTGGCGGCGGCTCGATGCGCCGTCCCCCGGCGCGGTGCACGACCTTGCAGCGAACGGAGATGTGCTGCTCGCCGGCGGTGATGCCGGAAGAATCTGGCGCAGCACCAATGGCGCCGAAAGTTGGGAACTGCTCCACGGGCCACAAGGAACAGACGTGCTGTTCATCGTCTCGGCTACGGATACCAGTGTTTATCCCGCGATCGTCGCACACGCCCTGGCGGGTGCGGAGGTAGCGGTGGTGTTCGCCACGCGCGGGCGGCAAACCGCCGGCGCCCCACCGGAGCAGGCATTGCGGGCGGCCGCCGCCGAAGCCGGCGCCGCTAGCGTGTCGGTATTCCACAGCTTCCCCTCGCCCGCTATGCGGAACGATCACACGCTCAGAGAACAGGACTTGATGTCCGTCTGGTCGGACGCCGTGGACGCACCGGCACAGGACGAGATGCTCCGGCACATGGTGGCGGCTATTCGGCTGTACCGGCCCGAGGTGCTGGCAGTGGGTCCCGAAAGCCCCGATTCCGTCGGCTCCAGAGCCGAGAGCGGAACGGTTTCCCGACTGGCGCAGTTGGCCGCATCGCGCGCCGGCAGGGAAGATATGTTCGAAGAACTTTCGCGAATGGGACTGCCCCCCTGGGAAGTTCGGCGGGTATTCGTAGGCATGGAGGACAACCATCGACGCCCCGCGGCGTGGAAGGCCGGCAACGGCCGGGCTGCTCGAGACGCGAACTTCGCCATCGACACGTCCGCGTTCGTTGCCGACTCCGACGAATGCATAGAGATGATCGTCCAGCGGGCGATATGGCGACTGGGGCGGACTTCCGCAACGGACAGGCCCGCACGGGTGACCGGCTACCGCTACGAAGGCGAACACAGGCGTCTGCCGCTGATGACCACCGGGCTGACATCTCACTCGTTAAGACCTAACCGAGAAGTGGACGATTACATGAGCCAACTGGCGGTCGGCGCTCACCTGCGGTTCGCAGCGGCGCGGGGCGAGTTGGCAACCGCCATGGGTCCGCTCCTGCGAGCGGCGGAGCAGGCCGATTCCAGCGACAACAAGCCCGGGCAAGTGCTGGCGGCCGACCGTGTGCTGCTTAGCGCGTGTGGGCTGCTGAGAAAGGGTCGGCTGCACGAAGCGGCCCGCGCGGACAGGGCTTTCATGCGCGTGGGCCGGTCGCATCCACTGTTCGAGCAGGTCAGCGTAACGGCTCTGGCGCGTGCGGTCTCGCCGCTGTGGCAAGCCCAACTCGCGACCAACACCCCCCAGAAGATGTTCGGGAAAGAAGAGCTTGCAAAGGCGGCAGAGTCCTTTGCCTCTTGGTCCGGGTGGTCACACTCCCCCGCCGGCCGAATGCTTCACGCGCGGGCGCTGTCGGCTACCGGACGCCGGGCGGACGCGGCAGAGGTGCTGGAGAAGCTTGCCGACGGTCCCTATCCCCGCCACTGGCGGCGCAAGGCCCGCCTGGAGCTGGTGGGCGGAAACGTCGAGCAACTGCCTCCCTCGGAGCTGCCCCGGGTAATACAAGCGGCCCAGGTGAACGAACGCGGCCGAATAGACGGACGAATGGAAGAAGAATTCTGGTCGGACACGGAGCAGTACGATCTGCTGGACTCCGACGGCGAGCGCGACGAAGAATTCCCGGATGCTTCCCTGCGCGTGGTTCGCACGCCCGGACTGGTGGTCATTGGTGTTCAGCTACCCGCGCGACAGGACCGCCGAAGGCAGCTCGACCTCGCCGTGGACAGTGGCCGTGACGGCTGGACGCAACTACTGCTGAGCTGCGACACGGAAGGTAACCGCGAAGTCCGCCTTCTCTGCCGCGCCGCAGCCGACGCGGAACTGCCGGACGAGACTATCGGCCTCCAGGCGACGCTAAAAGAGGGCGAATACGTCTTTGAAACGGCGATACCCATCTCCGCCGTCGGAGGAAGCGCACGGGCCGATATGTGGGGCTTCCAGCTACGTGTTACGTTCGAGACAGCCAACGGGCCGAAGTGTCTCTACGCCCAACCGCAGGAAGATCCCCGGCTTCTGCCGCATCGCTACGGACTGTTGATGCTCCCGCCGGCGGGCAAGCCAAAGCCCTCCGACGGTGACCGCGAGGGACAACAGGAAAAGAATCGTGACGAGTCAGGCGAAGCGGGAGAGTCTTTGCGCGTCAGGTAATCGCTCTGGTACGGCTGATGCGGATCTCCGAACCGACGTCCGCGCCGAGGACGCCGTGGGCGCTGCCCTGGTTGACGGCCACCTCCAGCAACCCCATCGAGTTTATCAGCGCCAAAGTCTCTCCCGGGCCTACCGCCGCATAGCTGTCCACGACCGGACCTATCTGCCGCCTTTCGCAGGACACGAGCATATCGTCGCGGTCGCCCCAGCGTCGGCGAATCAACTCCGCCGATATGTTGCTGACAAGGTTACCGAAATGGTCCGTATAGATTATCTCTCCGACGATGCCGTTCTCGACCTCCCGCGGCGCGGGCATCTCCAGAAGCTTGTAGGTCTGCGGCACGGGCCCCAGCAGCCGGGGCTCCAGCCCGCCCAGAAGTCGCCCCGCCAGCGGAGCGAATACGTCCCTGCCGTGGAAAGTGTTGGACGGCGGCTTAGAGGGAACGTATTCGGAATTGACGCACAACCGCACAACCTCCAGCGGCAGGGAAGCGGCTACAAATGTAATAACGCCGTTGTCGGGAAACAGGAATCGCCACCGGCCGAACTGCGCGTACAGCAGCGGCCGATCCGTGCCCACGGTCGGGTCCACGACCACCACGTGGAGCGTACCCGGCGGGAACCACGGTGCCGACTGCGCCAGCACCAGACCGGCGCTGACTACGTCCTGGGCGGGGATATCGTGACTGATGTCCACGATATCCGCATCGCCGCAGGCACTCAGCAGGGCGCCTTTCATGGCGGGAACGTAAGGACCGTCCGTGCCGAAATCCGTCAGCAATGTTACCAGCTTGCGCTTGGCCATTTCTTCGCGCTACTTTTGTCGGTGAAGCTCCCTTAAGCACTTTATAATACCAGTGACCATGAATCAGGAAGACAACAAATACGCAGCCGAGAGAGAGCGTATGGTCCAGCGGCACCTCCGTGGACGGGGCATTCGTAACGCCCGCGTGCTGGAGGCATTCCGGCAGGTGCCGCGGGAGCGATTTGTCCCCCCGGAACACGCCGACGAGGCGTACGCCGACCACCCTGTGCCCATCGGTTACGGCCAGACCATCTCCCAGCCGTACATCGTGGCGCTGATGATCGAGCAACTCGACCCCCAGCCCAGCGAGAAGGTTCTCGACGTGGGAGCAGGCAGCGGCTACCAGACGGCGATCCTAGCTCATCTGTGCCGTCACGTCTATGCTCTGGAGCGCCTGACAGAACTGACCGAGCAGGCGGTCCTAGCGCTCGGCGCGCTGAACGTTACCAACGTAAGCGTCTGCACGGGCGACGGGACGTTGGGCAGGCCCGAGGAAGCGCCCTTTGATGGTGTTATCTGTGGTGCGGCCGCTCCGGAGATCCCCGACGCCTGGGCACAACAGCTCGCCGACGGCGGTCGGATTGTGGTTCCTGTCGGCGGGCCCGGCGCGCAGTCCCTTTTGCGTTTGACCAAAAGGGGCGACGAACTTCACAGAGAGCACATCTGCGACGTCCGTTTCGTAAAGCTCATCGGGAAGTCCGGCTGGCCCGAAAACTGACTTTTGCGGGCCTTTTCGGAGTATTGGTACTTCACACAAACGGGGAAAACGCCGACCAGAAAGCATGTGGCGCGTCAATTTAGACGCTTGTAATTGGTTTCCGGCGAGAGTCGGCATTTCGCGAGGTGGGTCTCGAAAGCCCGTCGGAACGCCACAGACCGTGGTTGAAAATCTACGCGCCCCCGTTTTGTCATGAACACGCGAACCGGTAACCGGTCCGTCAATTCGGAGTCTCACAGTCGTCATAAAGAGGCGGCGGTGGCCGAACAGGTCCGCGCGCTGCTGGACGCCTGGCAGCGCGACATCGCACGGGGTCACCCCGCCCGCCAGGCGCCGGCGAGAGAAGCGCTGTCCGGCGCGGGACGACGCGCCTTGGAACCTCTGACCGACGCGCTGGTCCGTTCACGGGACGCCGTTCTGCGCGCCCAGATAGCACAACTGCTTGGAGAAACCGGCGGCAAGGCAGCGACTCCGGCTTTGATCTCCGCGCTTCAGGACCCGGAGCCGAATGTCGCCTGTGCAGCCGCAGAGGCACTGGGTGCCGTAAGGGACCGGCGAGCGGTCAAGCCGCTGGCGGCCGCACTGACTACCGAGAGTAACCTGCTGCGCAGGAAAGCTGTCGAAGCACTGACAAAGCTTGGTTCAACGGGCCTGGAGGAGTGTGTGCGACAGCTTCAGTCGGACGACCCCCGCGTTCGTCTCGCTGTTGCCTCCGTACTGGGGCGACTGCGGGTTCCCCAGGCGCTGGACGCGCTGATTCGCGACCTTGCCGACAGCAATAGCGCAGTACGGGCCGCCGCGGCGACCGCTCTGGGACAGCTCCGCAGCAGAAAAGCCACCGAACCTCTTATACCCGCCCTGACAGACACCCACCCGGACGTCCGCTGCTGTGCGGCCGAGGCGATTGGTGAGCTTTGCGACCCGCGCGCGACCCACGCGCTCATGGCCGCTCTGGGGGACCTGCACGAAGACGTCCGCGCCGACGCGGCCTATGCGCTTTCGCGCATTGCTCCGGCCGACGCCACCGACGCGCTGCTGCAAGCTGCGAGCGACGAGGATCCAACGGTACGCCAGAACGCCTGCATCGCACTGGGTAAGATAGGCGGTTCTTCCGTGGCGGAACGGCTGGGACGGCTGTTAAAGGAAGACGCCAACTCGAAGGTTCGTGCCGCGGCGGCCTCCGCACTTGGACAGACCGGGCTGTCCACGGCGATTCCCTGGCTGATAGCCGCACTCAAGGACACCCGTCGCGACGTGCGTCAGGCGACCGTGAGATCGCTGGGACGCCTGGGCGGACGGAAAGCCGCCGGCGCGCTGATGCGGACGCTAAGCGACTCGGACGAAACTGTCGCCGCACTGGCGGCCGAGGCGCTGGGACAAATGTCCCACCACCAGGCCTGTAAGAAGCTCATCCGCGTACTGTGCAACCGCTCGGAAAACGTCGCTACCGCCGCGGCCGACGCGCTGGTCGCGATAGGCGCAAAGGCCGTACCGCACCTGCTCGATACCTCCGACAAGCGCTGCTGGTCTATGACCGCGCCGGTGCCGGCGCGAATGGGTCCCCAGGCAGTACCCGCTCTGATCAAGGCGCTACGCAGCGGCAACGAGGACACACGCTCACTGGCCGTCGGCATCCTGGGTGAAATCGCCGACCGCTCTGCCATCCGTGCGCTGGTAAAGACGATGACCAAAGACACGCCCCGCCTGTGCTGGCGAGCGTCCCGGGCGATGGTGTCGATGGGAGCCGACGCCGTAGCGCCACTTATAAAGGTGCTCAATCGCCAATCCGGCGACGCCCGCCGATCGGCCGTGCAGGCGCTCGGCGCGATAGGTGACAGGCGTGCCGGCGGACCGCTGCTGAAACTGCTGGACAGCGGCACCTGCGGGCGCGATGAACTCATCGAGGTAATCGCATCGCTCGGCAAAACGCGGGAAGCCGCAGCCGTCGGAAACCTGAAACAACTGTTGAACCACGACGACTCCGAGGTTTCCGCCGCGGCCGCCACCGCCCTGGGTGAGATAGGCGGATCCGACTCGGCCGAGCTGCTAACCAACGCTGCCAATGACGCCGACGCCAAGGTCCGCAATGCCGCAATCGCCGCGTTGGGAAAGGTGGGAGGCAGCGATGCCGCCGACACGCTTATAGAGCTGCTAAACTCCGGTGACGAAACCACCCGCTACGCCGCCGCCGGCGCGCTCGGCGAGCTTCACTCACGGAAAGCCGTCGAACCGCTGATAAAAAAGCTCAGGGACGCCGACGAGTCGGTTCGCATAGCGGCCGTATCTGCATTGGGCCAAATAGCCGACCCCCGCGCCCTGGACCCGCTGCTGTCACTGATGGACGGCGCCCAGGCGTCGCTGCGGGTCAAGAGCGCCGAGGCACTGGGGAGCATTGAGGTCCCCCGTGCTCTGCCGCACTTGCTGAACCTGCTGTCCGACAGGGACCATGACGTCCGCCACACGGCCGCCGCGGCTGTGCGACAATGGCGCATACGCTGATTGTCTGAACCCTGCTCCTGCCCGGTGCCATGTCCCTGCGAAGCAAGGGCATGCTTCCTATGGACGGCACCTTTTAATACCGGCGAGGTGATACCATCCGGCTCCGGCTTCTTGCTTGAAGGGTCCCCCTGGCGGTCCTATATTCACCTCCGACGCGCACGTGGGACGTTTTCCGCCGGACAGAAGGAGTCATATCATGGCCGAGCGCAAGCAACTCAACATCATGATGATCGGGCAGGGCTTCATGGGCCGGGCGCACTCCAACGCCTGGTCGCAGGTGCGAAAGTTTTTCGACCCGCCGCTGACGCCGGTTCTGCACACCATCGCCGCTCGCGATAAACAGCGCGTGCAGGCCTTCGCCGACAAGTGGGACTGGCACAACGCCTCGGCAAACTGGCACGCGAGCATCTCCGACGAGATAGACCTGGTGGACGTTACAACTCCGAACTACACCCACGCGGAGATGGCGATAGCCGCCTTGAAAGCCGGCAAGCACGTCGCCTGCGAGAAGCCGCTTGCGCACACGCTCGAAGACGCCCGCGAGATGGCCCGCACCGCCCGCAAGTCCAAGGGCAAGACCTTCGTATGGTTCAACTACCGTCGCTGCCCCGCGGTGGCGCTGGCGCATAAGCTGGTCTCCTCCGGCAAGCTCGGCGACATCCGCCACGTCCGCGCGCAATACCTGCAGGATTTCGCCGACGAGTCTCTGCCGCTGCTGTGGCGCTTCCGGAAACAGTACGCCGGCAGCGGCGCGCACGGCGACCTGAACGCGCACATCGTGGATATGACCCGCTTCGTAACCGGCTCGGAGATTACCGAAATTTCCGGCGCCCTCGCCGAGACTTTCATCAAGGAGCGCAAGACCCTCGGTGCCGGCAAACGCGGCAAGAACAAGACCGGCCGCGTCAACGTGGACGACACCGTCCTGTTCCTCGCCCGGTTCGACAACGGCGCGGTCGCAAGCTTCGAGGCGGCCCGGCAGGCGACCGGAAACAAGAACCGCAACGGCTTCGAAATCAACGGCACAAAGGGGTCGGTGAAGTTCAACTTCGAGCGGATGAATGAGCTGGAATACTACGACGCCACCGCCGATGCGGCCGTGCAGGGCTGGACCACTATCATGTGCACTCATGCCGGAGCCCATCCGTACCTCGAGGCGTGGTGGCCCGATGCACACCTCATCGGCTACGAGCACGGTTTTACCAACATGGCCTGCGATGTGCTGCTTTCGCTGGCGGGCAAAAAGCCCACCGTCGGGCTGCCGGACTTCGAGGACGCCTACCAGACCCAGCGGGTGCTGGAGGCGGCTCTGGTCGCGGCCGGCGAGAAACGCGCCGTGCGCCTCTCGGAGGTACGCTAGCGCCGGCGGCGAGACAAATCGGGGCGGTATTGTGAGCCGGCTGGCGCTCCGCTAGAATAATCGCGCGTATCCCGCTCGGAAGGGGCGTGAGATTTGAGAGCCGCAAGCCGGGTCATCCTAGCGTATTGTGCGCTGTCGGCGGTACTGACCGTGGCTGGGTCGGTTTCGGCACAGACCGCCACTCGCTCCGTCGAGCCACCCGAAGGCGCCCGCGTAACCGAAGACGGCTGGTTCGCACCCGCCGATCGCGGGCGGGAGTTGCCGGAACTTCCCGAAGAAGTAACCAAAGCGTTCGTCATACCCCTGCGGGAGCAGATAAACGCCAAGACCTCTGCCAGCATGAGGCGCAAGTTCATCCAATGCCGCGCCCGAGGCGCCGAGCTTGTCATCATCGACATGGACACCCCCGGCGGCGCTGTGGACGCCACACTGGAAATCACCAAGCTTATCAAAAACGAGCTTCGCGATATCCGGGTGGTGACTTTCGTCAGGACCGAGGCGATATCCGGCGGGGCATTCGTGGCGATGGCGTGCGACGAGATAATCATGACGCCCTTGAGCAAAATGGGCGATGCCGCGCCGGTGAGCATGCGGGGCAAGCTGGAGGGTGTCACGCGAGAGAAGATCGAGTCCTACCTGCGCACCGAGATAGAAGAATCGGCCAAGCTCAACGGCTATCCGCCGGCCCCGGCGCAGGCGATGGTATCGGCACATCTGGAAGTCTGGCTCATCCGCAACAAAGACACCGGCGAGCTGCGATACGTCTTCCGCAACGACTGGCGCGGTCGAGTGGACGCGCCGGGAGGGGCTACCACCGCGCCTACCGACGCCGACGCCGATTGGGAGCTGGCGAAAGTCGCCGTGAGGGAAGGCGAACTCCTCGCGGTGACCACCTCCGAGGCCGAGGAGTTCGGCCTGGTCTCCCACGTGGTGGACGCCACCTCCGAAGAGCCATACGCGGATATCCTGGAACACTACAACGTAATCACCCCGCCGACGGTGCTCGCGGATACCTGGTCGGAAAGGTTCGTGGGCTTTTTGCTCTCGCCGCCGGTGATGGGGTTCCTCTTTTTCGCCGCCTTGCTGTGCGCGTATGTGGAGATAAACACGCCCGGCTTCGGCGTCGCCGGCGGGACGGCGCTGGCGCTTTTTGCGCTGCTGTTCGGGGCGCCCTACCTTGCGGGTCTGGCAAACTGGTGGGAAATAGCCCTGGTAGTGGTGGGGATCATCCTGATTGCCCTTGAAGTGTTCGTGATACCGGGCTTCGGCGTCGCCGGCGTGCTCGGCGGACTGATGCTGCTGGCGGGTCTGATGGGAATACTGGTGCCCAACCCGCCGGATCGGCTGCCGATACCGCAGACCGACCTGGGTTGGGAAACCTTCTCCGACAGCGCGTTCGCACTGGGCGTGGGCTTTGTGGGCGCCCTGGTGGGCGCGGGGTTCCTATCGAAATACATACCGAAGGTCCCTGTGGCGCGAAAGTTGATCCTCACCGAACCCGCAGCGGCAACGGGCGAACATCTGCACGAAGAGTCGCCCTACAAGCGAGTGCGGCCGGGCGCTGTGGGGTCCGTCGAGGCCATGTGCCGCCCGGTCGGAAGGGCGCGATTCGGAGATGAGCTGCTTGACGTGGTCACCGAAGGCGAGACCATAGAACCCGGCGCCACCGTGCGGGTGTTATACAGGCGCGGCAACCGGCTGGTCGTGGGTCGCGCCGAACAGCAGGAGGACCGGAGTTAATGGGTACTGAACTGGCTATCATACTGGTGCTGCTGATAGCGGCGCTGGTGATGTTCATCCTGGAGATCGTCACGCCGACATTCGGCGTGCTCATTGCCATCGGGCTGGCGGCACTGGGCGGGGCTATTTACGTGGCCTTCACCATCCACGAGGCGTTCGGCCTGGTAATGCTGGTGGTAACAATAGTTCTGATACCGACATATCTGGTGATGGTGGTGCGTCTGCTGCCGGACTCGCCGCTGGGCAAGAAGCTGTTCCTCAAGGCCGCCGAATGGAAAGATACCCCCGGCGAGGGCACGCCCGCGGCCGCTGAGGAAAGCACGCTAGTCGGCAAAGAGGGCGTCGCGGAGACGTATCTGCGACCGGTCGGAGCGGTACGCATAGACGGCAAACGTCTCACGGCGACCGCCGAGAGTAATATGATAGCAAAAGGTGCCCGCGTGAAGGTAATACGCTACAGCGGGCTTAACCTGGTGGTGCGGGAAATCCCGGAAGATGACGAATCCTGAATCCTCGACCGGCATAAGCTTGCAACGCGTGCGGTCGGTGGTAGTATGGGTGAGGGAGACAACTCAACAAATGGAAAGGGCACTTTCATGACGACTTTCATATTGGCCGCCACTGCCGGAACAGTGCTGAAATGGGCGCTTCTGGTTATCGCAATCATAGTAGCGCTCGTATTTCTGCTGCTGTTCGGACCGCTGTTCGGGCTGTGGATCCAGGCGCTGTCGGCGCGAGCGGGTGTAGGCATCTTCGAGATGATCGGAATGCGCCTGCGGCGCGTTAACCCCAACGCGATCGTCCTGAGCCGAATCCAGGCGGTGCGAGCGGGCATACAGGTGACCACGGCCGAGCTTGAGAACCACTATCTCGCCGGCGGAAGACCCATAAACGTCGTGCGGGCACTGATCGCCGCAAACCGCGCGAACATCCAGTTGGATTGGAAGGTGGCGACCGCCATCGACCTCGCCGGTAGAGATATCCTCGACGCCGTCCAGACCTCGGTTAATCCGAAGGTCATTGATTGCCCTAATCCCGCGGGGGGCAAAAACACCGTCGATGCCGTCGCCAAGGACGGCATCCAAGTCAAGGCCAAGGCACGCGTAACCGTCCGCGCCAATATCGACCGCCTCGTCGGTGGTGCCACCGAGGAGACCATCGTCGCCCGCGTAGGCGAGGGCATCGTCACAACCATTGGCTCAGCCGAGACATACAAGGACGTGCTGGAGAATCCCGACGGCATCAGTCGTCGAGTGCTGGAAAAGGGTCTCGACGCCGGGACTGCGTTCGAGATTCTCTCCATCGATATCGCCGACGTGGACGTTGGCGAGAACGTCGGCGCGAAGCTTCAGGCCGACCAGGCCGAAGCCGACAAACGACGCTTCCAGGCCGAGGCCGAGAAGCGCCGTGCCATGGCAAGCGCCCGCGAGCAGGAGATGAAGGCGCTTACCCAGGAGAACCGCGCAAAGGTGGTCGAAGCCGAGGCGGAGATACCCAAGGCCATCGCCGAGGCGTTCCGAAAGGGCAACCTGGGCGTGATGGACTACTACCGGCTGCAGAACATCCAGGCCGATACGTCCATGAGAGAGAACATCGGCGGTGAGGAAGCCCCGCCCGAGAATCCGGAGGAATAAGTCCGGGTGAACATAACGCCCGACATCCTGGCGCAGGGCGAAGGCGCTGAGTGGGTACAGGTGGTCTTCGTCCTGCTGGTGGTCGCCGCCAGTGCAATCTGGAGCTGGCTCCGCAAGACCGCCGAACGCCGCGCCGACGAGGAAGACCTCCAGCGGCGCCGGCAGCAACAGGGTCAACAAGGCGCTTCCGGCGAGCAAGCCGATCAAAAGCGGTACAAGCCCATACCGCCTCGGCAACAGCAGTCGCCCGCGCACCGCGAGCAGAGACGACCGGCACCGACGGCTCAACAGCAGCAACGACCTCTGCAGCCGCCTCCCCGCCCGGCGCCGCAGGCGCAGTCGCAGACGCCGGAGGCGCTGCGGGCCGCACAAACCGTTCGACAGCAGCAACTCGCGAATATGCGTCAACAGGAGGCCGAACGCCGACGACGCCAACGCGAGGCCATCCGCCAACAGCAGCAGAAGCAATTGGAGCTGAAGCGGCGGCGCCACGCCGTCCAGCAGCGGACGGCCACCAGGCGGCGCAAGACCGCCTCGAAGTCCTCCGCCGGCCTGGCCAAGCTCCGCGGGCTTACCGGCATGGGCGGCCGGAGCAGCACCAGACCCGCCGGCCAGGAAGGACCGCGAAGCTTCGGCGTCTCCCTCGGCAGCACAGCCGACGCCCGGCGGGCGATGGTATATCATGAGATTTTCTCCAGGCCCAAGGCGTTGCGGCGCGGGCCTGAGCTGTGGGACATATAAAGGCCCGGGGCGCCGACGACGTGCTGCGGTTCGCGACGCCGGCGCCCAGGCCCAGACCAGTGAAGTGACCGACAGCGACCTCGACACCCGCCTGCTGGAGCAACTCCAAAGCGCAGTTCCCCTTGTCGCTCATCCGTTTCGGGCGATCGCCGAACAACTCGGGCGCAATGAAAACGAAGTGCTCCGGCAAACTGCTGACCTGCGAGACGGGCGAGGGGTTATCCGCGAGATATCGGGCATCTTCGACGCCGCCGCACTGGGTTACCGTCAGGCGTTGGTGGCGCTGAGCGTTGAGCAAGACGCGCTCGACTCGGCCGGGCGGCTCGTGGCGACACACCCCGGCGTCTCGCACTGCTATTCCCGGCATCTCAGAAAGCCCGCGGGCGTTGCGGAATATAACCTCTGGCTGACATTGGCGGTAAGCCCGCACAGCCGACTTGGCCTGGAGGCAACAGCGAAACGCCTGGCCGAGCTTACATCGGCCGAGCGGCACATGGTGCTGCCCGCTCTTGACAGGTACAAGCTGGCCGTGCGTTTCGATCCCCACCGGCCGGGACGGATATCCAAGCCCGCATCGACCGATCCGCCCGCAACACCCATTGAACCGACCGAAAGACAGCGACTGGCGATCCGCGCCCTGCAGCGCGACCTGCCCGCCGAGGCAAAGCCCTTCGACGCACTGGCCGCCGATGAAGGGCTGAGTGTGGACGAACTGCTCACAATTGCCCGCGAGCTGCTGGAAGGACGCCGGATGCGCCGTTACGCCGCGGTCCTGCGGCATCGCTCCGCCGGCGCGCGGACCAACGTCATGGTCGCCTGGCGCGCCGGCGACGCGGACACGGCCGGCGCCCGCCTGGCAGACTGCGACCGCGTGAGCCACTGCATGCTGCGGGAAACCGCACCCGATTGGCCCTATAATCTCTATACCATGATTCACGGCCGCGACGAACAGGACTGCCGAATGACGATAGACGAGCTTGTCGCGACCACCGGACTCACCAACCGCGTTGAACTGTGGACACGCGACGAATACGCCAAGCGCAGGGTGCGGCTTTTCACCGGGGACGAGAAAGAGTGGGAGCGGGAGCATGCATAGGGGGAAACCTTGATACTCGCACACCATCTCATCCTGACCGCATACGGTCACTGGTTACCGAATGACCCACGCGGCAGCATGTCCGGACAAACTCACACGCCGCTTTTGCGCGAGATGGGCGAATCACACTACGGGCGCAAAACCGTCCAGCCCACACGCTCCAAGCTGCGCAGCTTTTACAAACATGCCGAGCAACGCCTGGCGTATCCGACGCTATGGTTTAACAGCGCCGAACGGCAAGCCACAGCCGAAGCTATCGACGAGGTCATGAAAGAACGGCGGCTGACATGCTATGCGTGCGCGATCCTGTCCGATCACGTTCACCTGCTTATCCGCAAGCATCGTCTCAAAGGCGAGCAGATGCGGGAGGAAATCAAGCAACAGACAAGACGCACGCTGCAAACGAAGCGCCTCGTGCCGCCGAATCATCCGGTTTTCAGCGCGGATGTCTGCGACTGGTACAAGTCCACGCCCGGAGAGATTCGCTCGTGTATCAGCTACATCGAGGACAATTTCCGCAAACACCGGATCCCGTTCGTCCGGTACCCGTTCGTGGTTCCCTACGACGGTTGGCCGTTTGCCGGCGGTAGTCGCACTACAAGGCACAACGTCTGAGAGCGGCTTGTCCGTTCGGCGCTGTTGTCTGGGAACCACCGCTTCGCTTACGCTGGACCGTGGCGCAACACTGTGGACTCGGCCGGGACTTCGCCGGCCTCGCCGAGTACCGCCACGCCGTCGGCGACCAGGCGGTCCCAGTGTTTACTGTTGAACACGCAACCGGGGTCGCCGGCGTGGAGTTGTCCGAAATAGGCATCCGCCCGCGCCCGACAGCCGCCGCAGTAGTTCTTGAACGCGCATACCTCGCAATGATGCAGTCGCCGGTTGCGGTCGTTGAGGATGTCCCAGAACACGCTGCGACGGAAGATATCCATCAGCGGCCTGTCGCGCAGGTTGCCCATGACTCGATGGGGCAGGTACACGCAGGGAGTGACATCGCCATGCGGCTCGATGCAGATATAGGTTCGACCGGCCCCGCATCCGCCGAGATACTTGGCGACCACGCGCGCCTTTACCCCGCTTCCGCTGCCGGCGTGCGAGCAGGTGGTAAGCCCGGTGTCCAGAGCCGCGCCGGCGAGGCAGACCCGTCCGAGCTGCGGCGCGGTGGACAGTATGCCAATGCCACCTTGCTGCATCTTCTCGTTAAGCAGCGCCAGCAGTTGCTCGCGCTGCCGCGGTGTGATATCGCCGGAGACCATTTTCAACCCCCGGCCGACCGGTATGAAGTTGAAGTGCGCGAAGCACCCGGCGCCGAGCCGCTCGGCGAAGTCGATCATCTCCTCGACCTCATCGACGTTGCCGCGGTGGACGCACATCGCGATGCCCAGCCGCAGGCCTTCGGTCGCGACGACGTTTTTCGCGCCCTGCACCGCCCGCTGCCACATGCCCGGTACGCCGCGGAAGTGGTCGTGCCTTTCGGGATCGACCGAATCCAGCGATATCTCGACGTATCTCAACCCCGCCTCGGCGAGCCGCCGTGCCCGCTCGCGGGTCATCGTCGTGCCGTTGGTGGCGATGGTGACGTGCATGTCGTACCGCCGGGCACGCTCGATAGCGGGGACAAGGTCCTCGCTGAGCGTCGGCTCGCCGCCGCTGAAAGCGACCATCGGCATGTGTGCCCGGCCCATCTGGTCGATCACGTCGAGCTTCTCGGAAAGCGACAGCTCGCCGGCCAGCGCCGTGTGTTCGCTGTCCTGGTAGCAGTGGGGACACGACAGGTTGCAGCGGTTGGTGAAGTTCCACACCGCAAACAACGGCGCAGTGAACCGCTGCGGGACCGTCAGGCCGAATTCGCCCACGCTGCGGGCGACGATGACCAGCCCGCGAACCGTGGGCCCGTGCTCGGCGAGACGACGACGGAAAGTCGCCACGTCGGTATCGCCGCGCAAGCGGTCGATGAGCTTGTGGAACGCCCAGTACTTCAGCCGTTCGCCGAGCGGAGCATCGCCGTTGCGGTAGCTGGTTATGATGCGCTCCAGAGCGGTTAGCCCGCGGGCGTCGTCCCGAGAAAGCATTCGCAACAGCCGACGGAACGCCGGGTGCCCCAGCCAGTTTTCCAGCGGATGGTGATAGTCTATCCGCACGGCCGAGGGTGTTATGCGGTCGGCGAGAGTGGAGCTTTCACGCGCGTACCGTCCGCTGTTGAGCACTCCGTCCTCGGCGCGGTCGGGGCTTTTGTGGGGGTTGCTTGACGGTGGAAACTCGTGCTGGTAGCTCTTGCCAAGCTGCGCGGCTGTGGTGTGTTTTCCGGCCGCGGTGTACGATTGGTCGCCGGTTGGTTTGTCGCTGGATGGACTTATCATGCCTTAACCGCCGCGTGGGGCGACTTCGATCTTGGCGCCGACCCTTACGTCACTTCGGCCGTTCAGCTCCGCCGTCAGCCGGATGGTCTCGGCCGTGGGCCAGTCCTTATCGACCGTAAGCCCCATATCAAACTGCCGCTGCCGGCCTGCTTCCAGCGTCCAAGGGGTGATGACCATGATGGCGGCCTCGGGATACTGCTTGACGGTCGTCCAGCCGATAGGTGTCTCCTGCCAGATACGCACGCGCATCAATGCTCCGCTGCGGGCGGTGATCTTGATGGGTTCCGAGCCGGTATTCCGCGCGGTCAGCCGCACTTTCAACTTCTCTCCAACGGCGACCTGGCGGTCAGAGACATCGAGGGTCAGCCGCAGGTTGTCCGACTCGGTCACGCGAGGCACCTCGGGATCGTCCAGCTCACCATTATTCCCGGCACAGCCGAACAGCAAGGCGCCTCCCGCCAAAACGCATATCAGCAACGTCGCAAGTTTTCTCATTCGTTCGGCTCCGTAATCCGGGCTTCGTAGCTGCCCACCGGGTCGGCAAAGTCCGACTCGATGGCCGTGCGATACTCCGGCCCGCAGTTATGCGTGCAGAACGGAAGGACGCCGGCCTCGGTGGAGTAGAGTATGACGCATCTTTTTACGCGCTCGACGTCGAAATTGTATCGGTCCTGAAAGTGCATGCCGGCGCAAAGCAGTGTCTTGTAGGTCTGCTTTTCGCCCTCGCCCCGACCGGCTTTTTTGTCCACCAGGCCCTGAAGAGTTCGGACAAAACGCTTCACGTCCAGTCCCGGCGGTGCGGACTCGGGCTTGAAGTGCCGCTTGAACATCCGCAGTACGCGGATCTTGTCAAACCAGCCCAGGCGGCCTCGACTTTTTATGCGCCTTGCGAAGCGGTTCATGTCCGTGAACATTCCCTCCACGTCCACTACTTCGGGGAAGGGGTACGCCCTGCCCTCGGCAGAAACCAGAAAGTACGTCCCGAAGGCGCAGTCCGGATGGCAACTGGGGCGGATCTTGGGGTTGCCTGTAATCGCCTCGAGGAACTGCCCCAGCGGCGCGACGATGCTCAGCGGGAACATGTCCCGCAACGGAACCGCGCCGGATGCGTCGGCGATGTCGTGGGCCAGGTCGCCGAGGGTGTAGCGCTGCTCGGCGCGCTGCTGATCGTCGATACGGCCGGTGAAAGCGACGGGCTGATAGCTGATGGCGCTGACAACATCGATATTTTCGACGGCGAAGCGGAATATCTCGCCCACCTGCCGTTCGTTGACGCCACGGATGATGGTCGGCACGAGGCAGACTTTCATGCCGGTCCGGCGGCAGTTTTCGATGGTGGCGAGTTTCTTCTCCCACAGCCCCGGACACGCTCGCGTGTAGCGGTGCGCCTCGGCGCCGACGCCGTCGAACTGCAGGTACAGCGTATGCAGTCCGGCATCGGCCGCCGCTTCGGCGAAGTCGGCGTCGGCCAGACGAATACCGTTGGTCGCCGCCTGTATGTGGCTGAAGCCCATGTCCCTGGCGGCGGCGAGTATGCGGAGAAAATCCGGGTGTATTGTCGGCTCGCCGCCGGTGAACTGGACGGCTGTGGCTGGTATCGGCCGAAGGTCACGCAAGACCCGCAAGCGGCGGACTACCTCGCCATAGTCCGGCTCCAGGAGCTTGCCGGTGACCGCGGCGTTGGCGAAGCATACAGGGCAGCGAAGGTTGCAGCGGTTGGTCACGTCAATCTGCGCCAGGCACGGGCTGGAAAGGTGCTGATTGCACAGCCCGCAATCCGACGGACACCACCCGCCGCCTGTAACGTGAGGGCGCTGGTGGCCCGGGTGCTCCTCGAAGCTCCACCACTGGCTCTTGGCGTAGAGCAGAGCGTCGCTGTTGACGCAGTCGCGGATATAACCGTGCTCCGGGCAGGTCTTTTCCATGAACACCGCCCCGTCCTCGACGAATATCCGTCCGATGACAAGGGCGTGGCAGTGCGGGCAGAGCGACTCGACGGTCCGCGGCAGGCGACGCAGGACAGGACGAATGCGCGAGCCGAGGCAGGTTTGCGTGGCGCTGCCGGGCACGTCACTGGCAGTCGGCGTCCAGATATGGTCGTGGTGGGCTTCCCTGCGTTCACCGCAGCGAGGGCAGTGGTAATGCAGTACTATCCGGTCGCCGGCACGGTCGAACCCAGCGGGTACGACTTCACGACAGGTCGGACAGGTCGCGCGGGTCTCGTGCGGCAGGTCGCGCAAAGTCCGCGTAAAACGCCGCACGGCCTTTCGCCGCGCCGCAAGCTCCGACTGTTTTGTTTCCCGGTGGTCGGCGGTTCGACGTGTCTGCGTGGAAGCCGCCGGGGTTGCTGAAGAGTCGCCCATTTGCGGTCGCCGTCCCTTCGCACGGAAACAACTCTCGGGCGCAGTCGCCCGCTATCATCCTCATTCTAGTCTTCGAAGTAAGCCGGATACCGCCGTGGCTTGCGCTTTCGCTTGCGATAGCTCTGCGCCAACTCCATGAAGATGTCCAGGTCGCGCTCCATGTTGCTGGTGGTGGAATCGAAGTAGAAATTGCGCATAGGCAGCGAATCGTGGTCCTCGCTGACCCTGTGGTACACCGCCTCAGAGACGATACCGTTCATGCAGGAGAACGGGCTGATGTCGATAATCCCATCGACGCCCTTCTCATAGAGATAGATGCTCTTTCCGACCGAAAGGACCATCTCGCCCAGCGCACCGTCGGCGGGCAGATACGGCCAGGAGGGCTTGAGCACATCCTCGTAAACGTCGTGCGGCTCCTCATAACCGACGAACTCCTCGGCGAACGGTTCCAGCAGCTTATGCTCGTCGCGGCGCTGGACGGCGTTTTTGATCTTGGCGCCGAGCATCTCCAGTGAGATGGTTCGCCCGTCGCGTTTCAGCAGGTGCTGCTGGGACCAGTTTGTGTACCACACCCACTCGGTAACGTCGCTCATCCAGGCCTCGCCGCCGTGGGCTTCGATCTTGCGGACGGCGTCGTAGTTGCTGAAGGTGTTCAGCCGGCAGAATATCTCCCCCACAACGCCGATGAGCGGCCGGTCCTTGGTGTATCGCGCCGGGACCGCCCGGAACAATTCACGCGAGCGGATTAGTGCATCCACGAGCCGGTCAATCAACTCGCCACTGGAAAGACCCTGCGACTCGAGAACTTCCTCGATGAGTTCTATGCTCCGCTCAAAGGCGTTGTCGGCGGCGCCCTTTTCGGTCTCGTAGGGTCGGGTCTTGAGCAGCATCTTGCGCAGTATGTCCGACGCCACCAGCCCGCGCCACAGCGTGCGGATCATCTCACTGCCGTGCTCGCCCATCTCGTCGTAGCTGTTCTTGCTCGAAGGCGAGATGACGGGGATATCCTCGTGTCCCAGCTCGCCGAGGACCTGCTTGAAGTACGGTGCATACTGCCCGAAGCGGCACGGGCCTTCGGCTATTGGCATAAAGAAGGCCGTCTTGTCGGGGTCGAAATCCTCGGAGTGGATAACGCGGAGGAAGTCGCCGATGGTGACCTTCTGCGGGTAGCATTCCTCGCCCGAGCTGTAAAGCCCACCCAGCTCCAGCGTGCGCTCGTCGGAGGGTGGAGTAATCCGCGCGTCGATGCCGATTCCGCGGAACACGGCCGCCGCCAGGCGCGCCCCCACATAGGTCATGGGGGGTATCCAGAGAGTCCTGCCATCAAGTTCGTTTCGTGTCGTTCGCGTAGCCATGATCCTCATTCCGGGGGCATAAGAACAGTGGCCATAGGATACAACAAACGCCCGTCGAACCGGAAGCATTTTAGCGATCGGGCCCATGATGCCGGGAAACCGTCCGGCGCGGAGGCAATGGTCTCTTTCTCCCGCTGCAAAAGG
Source organism: Phycisphaerae bacterium (assembly GCA_046538345.1). GTDB lineage: Bacteria > Planctomycetota > Phycisphaerae > SM23-33 > SM23-33 > PUND01. Next base: position 17,588 of record JBKHJB010000001.1, on the reverse strand, counting down.
AGGTTATCAGCGGGCGGCGGAGTCGTCCTCCCGGAGACGTTCGGTGCGGTTGATTTCTCGAAGGAACCGCTGGGTTTCCCCCCACCACGGCCGACCTTTCGCGTGCGTGTCCCAGTCGAAGGGCACGTCCGACCACAGCAGCAGCCCGTCGGTGTGCTCGTAAGCGAAATCCATACACCACCGCCAGTGCTGCCGTGAAAGAAACTTTCCCCCGCGTGAGGTGTTCGTGTAGGGGTCCAGCGGGCACATGAAGACATAGACCGGCTTATCGGTGGGATTTTCCCAGTGCTCGAAGAAGAACGCGGCCGCCTGCTGAAACTCCGCAAAGGTTCTGTACCGCCTGTCGGTGTAGTAAAGAGAAACGATTACTACGTCCACCTCGTGGTACAGCGGCTCGATGCGTTCTTCGTATTCCCGCCACCGCGACATTATTTCCTCGGCCCGCTCGGTGTTGCCTTCAAGATGGTTTTTGTGGGCCGACTTCCAGAGTCCACTAACGGGTGGTCGCCAGAAGAATCCCCACGTCAAATCAGAGTTGGCTTCGTTTATCCACCGGGCGATATTGAGCATCGTCTCGTAGGCGTCTTCGTTGAAAGCCCAGTCGCCGGCGTCGGAGTCCCAATACGTCAAGCGCGTCCAGTCCTCGCCCTCCAGGTCCATGCATGTCAGGACTTCGTGGGGAATCTTCCGGGCGAACTTCTTGACCCGCTTCTCGGTCGGCGGCTCGCCCTTATCCTCGCCTGGCTCGTAGAAGCTGTTCTTCATAAAAACATGGGCGGGTACGATGCCATGTCTGCCCAGCGACGCCTGACTGCCCGGGCGGTCGTGCATGGTGTCGTAGATGCGCCAGGTCAGGTCGTCCTGCTTGCCGCTATCGGCTGTTTCTTCGGCATCCTGCAAGGTACGGCCGTCGGCCGACGGCTGCCGGGCGCCGGCTTCCGGCGTCTCGGCGCAGCCGAGAGGGGTGATAAGCGACCACACGGCCAATGCTATGGATATACGGGACATGTTTCGGTTCCGATCCTGCCTTACGCGAGCGGAGAAAGTGGTGCGACCCGGGCGGTCCGACATCCTGGGGAGCTTTGCACCGGCGAACCGACGAGCACTGATGCGGCGCGCCCGGGCGCCGGAAAGCCGGCGGAGGGACTCGAACCCGCAACCTCCGCTTTACAAGAGCGGTGCTCTACCATTGAGCTACGCCGGCAGGACGGAATCCAGTGTATCGCGCGGACAGGCAAGTGCAAAGCCCTTGCGCCGCCCGCCGGCGCCACCGTCTTGCGGGCCAGGCCCTTCTCTTGCGGCAACCGCACCGCCAACGGCCTCGAACACAGCACACCGGGGCTGCTATGACTTCGGCAGTTGCTGCGGCTGGTGATACTCGTAGAAGGTCTCGTAGTTCCTTCGGAAGTATCCGCCGGCGGTCGCGCGGACGCCGTTAAGCGCGACACCCAGCGTGCGGGCACCCACTCGCGAGAGCATGTCACGCGTACGCTGCACGATTCCGTAGGTGTTGCTGCCCGCCCGGACCACCAGCACCACGCCGTCGGTCAGCGACGCCAGCACACAAGGGTCGGTCACCACCAGGCACGGGGCGCTGTCCAGCAGGACCTGGTCGTACTGGTTCTCCATTTCGCTGAGCAGTTGGCGCATCTCGTCGGAGCCGAGCAATTCGGCCGGGTTGGGCGGCATATGCCCGGCCGGCATTACGTGGAAGTTTTCCTCCACTTCATAGACGCAATCGGTCCAATTTGCCCGCCCCACCACAGCGCTGCTAAGCCCTTCCTCCGGAGCGTCGGGGAATAACTGTCCGATGGCGGGCTGGCGGAAGTTGGCGTCCACCACCAGCACGCGGCGTCCACCGCGGGCGACGGAGGCGGCCAGATTCAGCGCCACGCTGGTCCGTCCGTCGCCGGGCAACGGACTGGTCACCAGCAAGCTGCGTCGCTGACTGGCCGGTCCGCTGAACAGCAGACACGTGCGTATCTGCCTGAATGCCTCGTCAACCAACGAGTTGGGATGCGTACGAAACGCCAGACGCATGTCCTCCAACTCTTCCTCGGTGTCCTCGATATGCGGGACCATACCGAGCACTGGCAGTTCCACCCTGCGGGATATATCCGTGGGGCTTTTGACCGAAGTGTCGATGAACTCCAGGAGAAACGCCCCGCCGAACCCGATAATCAGTCCGAGCAGAACTCCGACCGGCATCATGATATGCCATTGAGGCATGGAGGGCCGGCGCGGCTCGGTGGCCCGGCGCCGCACGCGCACCCGGTAGTCACCTGATGCCAGCAAACGCAACTCCACCAACGCCTGGTCAAGCCGCTCGATATTGTGCTCAATGTTATCACGCCGGTTGCGGAGTTCCTCCAGCTCTGTCAGGCGAGTCTGCACGTCGCGCATGTTGCGCTCGGCTTCGTTGTAGTTGGACTGGACCTTGAGCAACTGGGCGCGCAACTGGCTGACCTCGGACATGGTCATGTTCACCAGCGCCTCGCCCTCCTCGCGCGCGATTTCGTTCTCCAACTGTTGTATCTGTTCTTCCATGCCCTCCAGAGCGGAGCGCATCTCGGCGACCCGCGGATGGTCCGGACCGTAGGTCCGCAGCATGTTCTGGAGTTCCGTGGACATGTTTACACGCGCGTTGCGCATGGCGCGGACGCTGGGGTCGTTCCGGATGGCGTAAGCCACCTGGGGGTTGCTGGCCAGCTCGTCCCGCTGGACCTGTTCGCGGATGGCTTCCAGGGAGTCCTCGGCCTGAGCCAATTCCGTCTCCAATTGGATCATCTGCGAGATGTAGGTTTCCATCCGGACGGCAAGGGTGTTGCGGCGATCGCCGATGTTGGAAACCTGGGCGTTGCTGATTGTATTCTCGATGCGACTGTTAACGTTCTCAAGCTGGGAATCCAGGTTCTCCCGTTCCTGGCCCATGCGTTCTATCTGTTTCTGTCGCGTCCCAGCGACCTGCTCAAGCGTGTCTCGCTCAAACGCCTCGCTCACGGCGTTGACAATGCCCGGCAGGTCGGCTTTGTTGAACCCGCGCATCGATACGCGTATGTAGTTGGTGTTCGGAACCGCCCCGACCCCGATTTCTTTGGAAAGGTCTTCCAATACGTCGCCGGGGCTCCGTTGGCGGTACCATCTGGTCTGACTGACCTCAGGGTCGTCCAGAGCGTCCTCCAGAACCGGCTCGGTCTTGACGATCGCAGCGGCGTCCTGCACCAGACGGTCCATAATCTGCTCGTTATATAGCCGCTGGTTGTCCGTCAATTCACTGCCCTTGGGCGGAAGGACCTCTATATAGGCAGTGGCTGTGTACATCGGCGCGAAAGCCAGCCACGTAGCCGTGCCCCCGGCCGCCAATCCGGAGCAAATCAGCAGCGAAAGCAGAATCAGCAACCACCGCTGCCGCACCACGCGCAGAGCGTCGCGACCGGTGAATCCGCCACCGGAACCGGCACCCGGCTGTTGCGGGCGCGGGCCTGAAGGCGACGGTCCCCGCGATATCTGCGGAACCTGATCTCTTGTTGGGATACGGCTCATCTGTTCAGCTCCTATCCGCTGAGCTTATCTTCGACTCGGTCCACGGCTTCCTTGAGCTCGGCATGAAGCTCGTGGCTCTCGTCGTTTCGAACCATCTCATACGCTCGGCGATACTGCCGAAGCGCGTCGCGGTTTCGTCCCTTCTGCTCGTAGACGGCGCCGAGGTGGTATCGAACGGTCACCGCCGACTGCCCCAACTGTACCGCCTGCACGAGCTGACGCTCGGCTTCGTCGGTCCTTCCGGTCTTGAACAGCGCCCAGCCATACGTGTCCAGCACGGCTGCGTTATCGGGAAGCTGCCGGGCCGCCTTCTCGGCGTAAGGCAGGGCCTTCTCCGGCTCCTCCAGCACGTCCACGTACAGATAGGCCAGGTTGTTAAGCACATAGGGGTCGTCACCCCGGTACTCCAGATACTTCAGATACGCCTTTTCAGCGGAAGCGGCTTCTCCCAGTGCCTGGTAGGACGGTCCGAGCAGCTTGTTAATCTCCGCCATTTCCTCTTCGGTCTCGGCGAGTTGCTCGGCCTCGAGCAGCATATCGACCGCGCGGTCGTGCTCCCTGCCTTCCTGATGGAGCTGGGATATCAGCATGTACACCAGCGGGTCGTCAGGACGCAGATCCCGCCACTGCCGCAGCTTCTCAATCGCCTCACTACGATCATAGGCCAGGCGAATCTGCGAGCCGACCGTACGCATGCGCTCCAACGAGACCTTCTCAATGGCCCGGGCGAACGATCGCTCGGACTCATCGGCGTTTCCGAGTTTGGCCTGGGCCCTGCCCCTCACCGCCAGTATCCAAGCCGGTGGGTCTCCGTCTTCTACCGGCTGTTCGGTGACCTTCAGAACCTGTTGATATTGCTCGGTCTTCAAAAGGGCGTTCACATACCTCGCCACTATCTGCGTCGAATCAGGCGCCAGCTCATATGCTTTTTCCATCGCGTCAACTTCCCTGTCGGGCGCGCCGCGAGCGGACCACATCTCCGCTTCCCGAACCAGATATGTCGGATCGTCGGGAAACCGCCGGCGGAGCTGCGTAATAAATTCCTCAAGCGTGTTCCAGCGTCGATCCTGCTGGTAAATCGCAATCAGCCGGTTTATGGCCGGGGAGTAACCGCGGTATCTCTCCAGAACCTCGCGAAGCGTCCTTTCGGCGGAGTTTTCCTCGCCCATGCGAAGCTGCACGTCGGCCAGGCGCACACCGATTTCAGGCCCGTCGGAAAGATTCCTGACACGTTCAAGATCCTCGGACGCATTCTCCAGACGACCTTCGGCTATGTTCAACTGGGCGCGGTAATTGAGCGGCTCGGGGTTACCCGGGTTCTTATCCACCGCTTCGTCGAGCAATTCGCGGGCCTTGTCCGCGTCGCCCTGGCGCAATGCCAGGATACCCTCGTACGCCAGCACCTCGGTGTCTTCTGGGTGGTCCTGGCGGTATTGTGCCAGGAGATCCGACGCCTCGTCGTAGTGCCCGGCGTTGATGAGCTGGCCCATCAGCCCCTTACGATAGCGCACGTTTTCCGGCTGCAGCTCGACGCATTTGCGGAAATGCTCCAACGCCTGCTCCGGACGATTTCTCTGGGCGTAGAAGTTCGCCAAAGACCAGTGTCCGCGGGGATCCTCACTATCGTGCTGAATCGCCTGCTGGAAGACCTGCTCGGCCCCGGAGGGGTTACGGGACTCCAGAAGCCGTCCCCAAAGCTGATATACACCAACCTTATCGTCCTCTTCGTTGAGCAGCTCCCGCATAAGCTCGTCCGTGCGAGAGTGTTGTCGCGTCCTCTCGAAGAACGACGCCATCACCGCGGCACGGTCAAGCTCCTCGTCCATCTGCTCGACGTTCCGGGTAAGCATCTCCTCGGCTTTGTCGATCTGTCCGGTCCTTTCGTATAGAACCGCCAGGCGGTATATGTTGTTCATATCCTCCGGGTCCCGCCGGAGTATCTCCTCGCGCTGCGCGATGGCCTGCCGCGGATCGCCATATTCCTCCTGGAGGTTCAGGTACCGACTTCTGACGTAGGGATTGTCCGGAGCCAGGGAGTATGCCCGTTCGATCCACCTGCGGTGCTCTTCCTCGTCGCCGAGTTGCTCGCTCACCCGGGCCATCCCTATTGCCGCCGGGGCGAACGAGGGGTCGATGTTCCATATCTCCCGGTAGGCCTCTCTGGCATCCTGGAGGCGCCCTTGACGGAGATAGCCGGACGCCAGCATGGCCCAGCCACGCTTCAGATCGGGACGCCCCTGGAGGGGTTCTTCCAGAAGCTCTATGACCTCTTCGTAACGGCCTCGAACACCCGCCATCTGAGCTCGGTACAGTTTGCCGTCAAGCTCGTCGAGGTTGGCCTTCTCCGCCGCGGCTACGCACTGCTCTGCCAGTTCCCAGTCCTCCCGGGACAGGGCGTACTGGAAAACCCGTCCCACCACTTCCGGAGAATCGGGATCCAGCTCCATTGCCTTCATAAGATGCTCGGCGTATTGCTCGTTCTTGCCGAACACCGCGCAGACGGCGGCCTTGCTCAACTCCCGCCTGGCCGGGTCTTCTTCGACCGCCGTGGATTCCAGCGCCAGCTCGAACCGTTTATCGGGATCGGTCTCTTCGAGCATCTTCAAGGCATAGTCAACCTGGGGACGATCAGGGTGATACTCCTTCGCCTCCTCCAGGAGCCGACGGGCTTTTTCCGTCTCGTCCATACCCACGTAAACGCTCGTCAAATGACTGCTTACCCCCCAGTCTTCCGGAATCCGCTCGTGGAGGTCCTCGAGAATCCTGACCGCTTCCTGCTTGTCTCCGCGAACCCAGGCGGCCGACGCCTGCTGACGCATCGCCATGACCAAAGCCCGACTGGGCTCCGTGCCTTCGGGAAGCGTCGCCGTCTCCGGGGTCCGCATCGTCTCAATCAGTGACAGGAGATTACGCGCCTGCTCGTTCTCCGGGTCTGAACGTAGTACGCTTTGGAGGATATCGGCGGCCTTGTCATACTCCCGGAACTGCATTTCCAGTTGTGCCTGGGTCAGCAGCAGGCCGGTGTTGTTGCTCAGCCGAGAAGTCTTAAGGAGTCTGTCCACTATCTCCTTGGCCTTTCCGGGCATATCACGCCGTCGGTAAAGCTGCATCAGGTCCATCGCCAGACGCGGATTCCGCGTACCGTATTGCTCGTATGCCTTCTCAAGCTGACTCATCGCTTCGGAGATATCACCGCGTTGCTCCGCGATACGCCCGGCAACCTCCGCAACGTACGCGCTGTCCGGGAGCATCTCACGAATTATCTGAAGGTGCTCCTCGGCCTGGCGGAGATACTCATCCGACTGCTGCTCGTCGTCCGAGCGCTGGGCCAAACGAACCAACAGCAGGCCCAGCCCGCGGTTCAGCTCGAGGCGGCTATTTCGTATTCTGCGCTCCGCCGACATGCGCTCTTCGATGGACAAATCCTCCGCGTTCAAGCGGTCCATCTCAGCGGCGAGCTTGTCCAGCGCCTCGCGCATCTCAGCGACCGCCGATTCTGCATCTCCCCTCTGGTCGTACAGTCGCGCCATGGCCATGTTCGCGTCCCATGACTGCGGCTCGACTTCCTTTGCCTTTTCGAGGGCGTCCATCGCGGCCTCTACGTCACCGCTTCTGCGATACTGTGAAGCCAGACTCAGGAACGGCTGGGCACTGTCGGGATTGCGCTCGACGGCTTCGCGAATTTGCGCCATGGCTTCGTCCTCGCGCCCGCGTCGCGAGAGATACTCTGAATAGAAGCTGCGAATTTCAGAGCTTTCGGGGTTGGCTTCGATGGCCTCGTCAAACGCCATCTCCGCCTCCACGAGATGACCCCTGTCCAGCATAAGCCGGATCATATCCATCCAGTACCGGGGAACTTCACCGTTCAGTTCGATCGCCTTGCGATAGTCTTCGATCGCTTGCTCGTAATATTCCCCTCTGACGGCGGTCTGTCGGCTTTTGGCCACCGCCCGCCGATATATCGCTTTGTGGTTGTCCGGCTCGCGTTCGATGAGCTGGTTCACCTGCTCGATGAATTGGTCCCAGTGTCGGCCCGCTCCGCCACTGGCCCTGGCTTGCTGCCAACGCATGTCGTACAGCATACGGTGAGCCGGCATATAGGACTCATCGACGCGCAGAGCCGTTTCAAGGTTCCCCCGGCTACGACCCAGCAACTCCCCCTGCTGGGCCCGGGTCAGGTCCTCGTCGTTCTCCGCCCATTCCATCTGCAGGCGCGCAAGCTGGTAATAATACTTGGGTTTCTCGGCGCCTTGCTTCTTCGCCTGACCGATCGCCTCCTGGAGGAATCGCGACCCACTCTGATAGTCGCCCTGCTCAAAGGCGGACATGCCGCGATCAAAGTAGGCCTCGGGATCGCGCGGCATCAGCCCGATGATGGCCGCAACCCCCAGCGCCAGGACCAGCACGCCGAAAACCGACAGAAGTACAACTACACGTGTATTTAGTTTCTTGCGCTTTGCCATTTTCTATCTCTGGGTTCATCAGCTCGATGATTCTTGCTCGCTCAGGTCCCGCATGTCCTTAACGGAAGGGAAATGCTTGATAACATGCTCCATGGCATGGTTCATGAACTCCTCGGCCGCACGGTCGGCTTCGTCGAGGTCCTCGATTTTTCCAGGACCCAGCGGCGAGAACTGAATCTTTGCGAAGTAGCAATACTTGTCGAACGGCCAAACCAGCCGCCGGCGGACCTGCAACCAAGAGTCCTCCGGTTCGCCGTTGATACTGAAGATGTAGTACACCGTCATCAGGCGGTCTTCCCGCATCCTCCCGCGCGTAGTGGCGTAGGCCGCCCGTTGGAACACCAGCTCGCCGGTGTCCCACAGGGGCCGGTCCTCGTCCAGCGGCGGTAGCGAGAATGTAACCGCGCCGCTCTGGCCCTCGACGGCTTCGGCACCGGCCGCCGGCAGGCAACGCTCCGGCACGTGCGGGACGGTGCGGTATTCGCCGGTGTAGTAATACGCCTCCAACTGCCAGTATTTGTAGGGACTGGACTCGTCCTTGCGCGTGTCCTCGTAGCGACGGATCAAGTACCAGTTGCTGGTGCGATCGGGCAATCGTCGAGCGTCTATAGGTCGGCCCACACCGAGAGAATCCAGAATATCGCCCTCCAGCACGGTCTCACCGTTGGTATCCAACATCCGGTAAGGCCCGAACTGCTCAGGCAGCCCGCGCAGACGGAAATCGTCGCTGACGCGCGTATCTTCCGGCCAGGGCACGGGTTCCTTCTGGAGCGCCACTTCCAGATAAGTAACGGCGAAACCCAGTCCTCCCAGTGCAAGGACCAGCAGACCGGCGGCCACGCCGAAATGTATCCAGCCGCGCTTCACCTCTCCGGGATGTCGCGATGGCGCACTCATGCGCCTCCTCCGTCGGCCGCTTCGTCGGAGACCTGCGATTGCTCGGTCTCCTCGTCTTCTACTTCTACGAACAAGCTGCTGAGAAGTTTCGCCAGACCCCAGAACATCAGCAGCGCCGGGGCGAGCATCAGCATGCCCGTGAATTCGTGCATGAACTTGGTCCCAAGCTCGGGACGGTCGATGGCGTACATCCCGCAGGTGATGGTAACCCTTGCCATGTTGGTGACTATGGCGATAGGCACGGCCGCCAGAACCAGCACCACGCGCTGCCAGATGGGCCTGTCGGTCAGATACGCCCAGGCGACGCCCAATGCCACGTACGCCAACAGCGAGCGTACGCCGCTGCACGCTTCGGCCACCGTCAGGGGGTACCAGTTGCCTTCCGTGCTGATGACCTCAAGCTGGCTCGCACGGACAGATATCTCGGTGCCCAGCGCCCGCAGAAGCAGCGCCGACGCGCGGGCCGCAAGATTCTGCAAAGGCAGAGCGATACGCTCGTAGAGCAGGTTGGGTATCGGAATCGCCAGCACGAAGTAAAGGATGGGAAGCGCCGTAACGCGGATAATTCGCGTCCCGCCCAGATACAGGACCGTGGAGAAGACCAACAACACCATCGCCAGCCAGTAAATCCAGGTGTTGCGGATGGGAAAGATCGCCGCCGCCTCGATCAGCAGCGCGACGATCATCAACGGTAGGCCCCACAGGCATACCTTCCGCGGCGCCGAGAGCACCTCGTCACGGCGACTGTAAATCAGAAATGCGCTGAACAGTGGTATCAGAAACCCGTGCGACCAGTTTGGCTCGTTGTACCAGACCCCCACCAGCTCGACCAGGCGGCTCCAATGCAGAACCACCAGCAGCAGCGCCAGCAAGCCCATCTTCAACAGCGTCACCGGCGGAAAGCTCTCCAGCACCGAAGGCGTTTCCACCGTGGTGACCATTTCCGAAAGCCGACTCGGTGTTTGTGCTTTGGCTGACGCGACGTTATTCGAACGATTCATCATTCACCCACAACCCGCGGCTTACCACCGTGTGAATCGGCGACTGGTCGGTGTATTGAACACCGGGTTGGCAAAGTTCCTGTCGTAGATGAACCCGAAACCGTACGTCATACGGAACGCGTTGCGCATAACCGCGTAGAACGGACTGCGCCAGTTGCTGCCGACGGCGATTACGTCGTCGGCCTTTAGGTACAGGTCGGGTTCCTCGCCTTGATAGATGGCCTCCAGGTCCAAGGGGATTATCTGTTCCTGCGTATTGCCGACACGTCGGATAAGTATGGCGTTCTCCGGCCAAGCCGTCGGTGAGAACCCGCCGGCGTAGGAGATCGCCTGTTTGACCGTAACTTTGCGTCCGGTCATGTTGTACGGACCCGGCTGCCTCACCTCGCCGGTAACGTAAAACTCCGCACCATCCAGCAGGGGTACATAGACGATGTCGTTGGGGCGGATGATGATGTTCATCTGCGGGTCGCCTTCCTGCAGCGCTTTGAGGTTGATGGCGATAACCCGCGAAAGATCCGACTTGTCCAGCTCCGCCCAGCCGAACGGGTCGCGACGCTGCTCAGCAGGCGGCGGCTGCCGCTCGGGCGCCTCGGCCAGCTCGCGCCGCCGCGTGGGCGGAGCCAGCTCCCCGGGATCCGGGCGTCGCGGCTGCGGCGTCGGCTCGACCTCTTCGGTCGTCGGCTCCTCCGGCTCGACGGCGTCCTCAGGCACCGGCTCGCCGTCTTTGGCCACACGCTGCCACGTGCCGTCTTCATATACCCATTCGTACTCCGGCTCGGCGTCAGCATCGGCGGTCGCCGCGGTGGTAGTCGTTGCAGAGTCGCCCGCTGCCCCGCCGTCGGCGTCGCTTATCAGCGGAACCTGTCCGCTCTCGGAAGGAGTCGGCACAGACGGTTCGGTCTCCGGGGCAGGCCCCGGCGCCGAACCGCCAAGCTCGCGAAGAATAGACTCGATGTCCTCTTCCGGCTCTACCGGTTCCTCGTCCCCGGTCGGCTCTTCCACCGGCTGCTCCGGCTGCTCGGTTGGCTGCTCCGGCTGCTGGGTTGGCTGCTCCGGCTGTTGCTGCTGCCGCCGCTGGCGGTCCGGCTCATCGGCCTCGGGCTTTTCCACCTTGACTGCCTCGGCGGGAGCCGGTCTGATTACGTAAATATAGTCAATATTCTGTGTAACGATGCCTCCGCCCAGCGCAAGAGCTTCCATCACACGCATGTCGTTACGCATGATGTTGTAGGTGCCGGGTCGGTCCACTGAGCCAAGCACGGAAAAGGTGCTCTGCCGCCTCTCAAGGATAGTCACTGAAACGATGGGGTCACGCAGGACCCCCGGGTCGTAGGCATCGGCGACCGCTTTGCGGACGCCTGTGGTGGTCATCCCCTTTACATATACCGGTTCCTTGAGCAAAGGCAGGTCGATGTATCCGCTCTCGGAGACCTGCCTGCGAAGGATAGACTCCGCGCCGGCCTGGAACAGACCCACCACGCCGACTTCCAACACGTCGGCAGTTCCCACGCGATAGTCCTCCTCCGTATAGGACCAGTCCCCCGGCCGGGGGAAGGTGGCGTTAGGCGGAAGCTCCGAGACCTCGTCCACCATCCCCACACTCGTAAGGATGGGATTGATGGGCGACCGCTCGAATTGCGAGGAATCGATCAACTGCTCCGGAGCCAGGAAACGTGTACGGTCTGTCTTGAGTTTCAGCGAGTCCGCAAGGTTCTGTCCCTGCTCACAGCCAGACAGCACAGACAAAGCTATCATCAGGCATGTGAACAGCAGTAGCTTGGGTCGGGCGTCCTTGATCATCACGTCGCCTTTCCTACTCAACAGCAAATACACCTTTGCCTCTTACCCCGCGGATGCGGGAATGGTTCGGCTCAGTTAACGAAACGAGCTAAGCCCTGTGGGAGACAATACCATCGCCTCCGGATCGAGCAAAATCCGGCAATTACACCCTAACGGGCCCAAGGCCGCGCGACAACATCGGTTTTGTAAACCCAACTACTTACGGCTGTCCGGTCACGTCCCACACGGGTCAGGACTGCTTGAGGTATCGGTAATCCGTTGTGCCAACTTTATCAAATGTAAGGCCTTGGGAGCTTATGATCCCTGTGACGAGCCGCCGAGCGCCTGCGTCGCATATTCTACGCCGCTCACCTGCTCAAAGGTCGGCGTTACTCGCAGAAATCTTTTGGGCTTTCCCGGCCTCGCTGAGTTCGACCTCGACACCCGACTGCAGCGCCACGGGCAGGACAAACAGCGCCGAGCCGTCCTCGAGCAAGACCACGTCGCCAATGCGCATACCCGCCACAGTAACCACCGGCGGGCGGGACCACGGACCCACCACCCTGAAGACGGGGTTCGCCCGCGGCTCATCGCCCGGCCGGACCGTGAAACGACACCTTCCGCCGCTCGCGAATATCGTGAAGCATCCCTGGGACTCGTCGAACAAGTCCTTGTCGAAATCCCCCGCGGCAAAGGTGTCCTCCCGCGCTCGCTGCGGAGTAATCTTCGGCGGATTCAGATAGTTCGCTTCGTGCACTCGTCTGTGCCTACCTGCGCCGCCTATCAAATAGCTCCACCTTCCGGAAGGTCCGCTGAAGCCCGGTTCCTCGATAATCCCTGACCGGCCGTCCCCGGCAACCGCGGCGACCGAGGGCAACCGGATAGTCAGACCAGAAAAGTCCTCCGCTCCGGCGGCGTCCAGATCAACCGAGCAGACCCACCGCCCATCGCTATAGAAGGTGTGTTCCCAGCGTATCTTACGCACAGACATCGAGGCCCATGCGCCGGCTCGGCCGGGGAAATACCACGTGCTGACGATCCGAACGCGGATGCTATTATGTTCGACCAGCTCAACATGCCCCACTCGCCTGTCGCCGAGGACGTCCAATCGCTCGCCCGCCGCGTCCCTCTCGCCCAGCGCAAGGATCGGTTGCTGGTCGTCAAACCGCCATAGACCGTCATCCGACTGCCTCAACCGGAGGTCCCTGTCCCGCCCGGTCATAGAAATACGGTAATCCAGTCCCTCTTTCAGAACGGTCAGACCGTCAGGCACGGGGGATATTTCGCGCCGATTGTCTATCAGCAGCACGTCGTCCAGGACGAATCGGACCGAATCGGCCGCTTCGGGAAAACCCAGCCGGATCGACCGCACGTCCGTAAGGGTCAGTTCCCCGTCGCGGCCGGCTCGCCGCAAGTCCACCGGAACACTGTTCCAACCCGGACGAACCAGCCGACGCGAGGATGTCCATTCGCCGGAGGGCGACGAGAGGGTGACCTGAAGGTCGTCGCGCAGCTCATCGCTGTGGACGGCCAAGCTCAGCAGGGCGTATCCGGTGAAGTTGCGTATGTCAGGCAGGTCGAAGCGCAACTCGGCGCCGGGCGGCAGAAGTACCTCCATGGCGCCGGAACCGGTGGAGGAGACGTTCACTGTAAAAGAGCGTGAACCGCCGCCGGACACGGAGAAATTGCCCACCTGTCGGTGTCCGGGATTGCCCGGGGCGTCCTCGAAATCCGCCAGCGAGACAAACCTTCCGCCGGCCGCCTCCGGGTAGGCCTGACGCTGGCGAAACGCCAGCGGATCCAGCCGGTATCCGTCCGATGACGGAGGCGCCGAGCACGAACAAAGCGCCGCCGCCACTGCCACAGCCGGCAGAATACACGCTCTGGCGGTCATTTCAGCCCGTGCCGGTGTCACTCAGCCGGAGCCGCCTCCTGCGGGGGTGCGGTTTTTGCGATCAGAGCCCGCTTGAGACCCATCAACTGCGGGCTGGCGACGGCAATCGACGAATACGTACCGAAAATCACACCCGCCAGCAGAGCATAGCTGAACGCGTGGATGCCGGGACCGCCCCAGACGTACATAATCAGCAACACGATGAACGTCGTACCACTGGTCAGCAGCGTCCGGCTGAGCACCTGGTTGATGGACGAATTAATGACCGGCGCGGTCACCTTCGTCAACTTGCCGCGATTCTCGCGGATGCGGTCGAACACGACGATGGTATCGTTCACCGAATATCCGATGACGGTCAGGATAGCGGCTACCATCGCCAGGTCGATCTTGAACGGGGTGATCGCCAGCGCATTGCCCAGCCAGGTGTCGTGCAGCCAACCGGCGGCCGCCACCAGGCCGATGACAATCACGGTATCGTGGACCAGACACACAACCGCCGCCAGTCCCCAGCGGACCGATCCGAACCGCAGCCAGAGGTAACCCACAATCGCCAGCCAGCTCAATATGACGGCGGCTATGGCGTACTGTGTGGTCTGCGCGGCGACGGCGGCGTCGAAGTTCGTGGTCACCAGCGATTCCTTGCGTTCCATCGCGGCGCGGGTCAGGTCCAATTGCTTCGAAGCCAGTGAATCCATCGAAACCGGCTGGTCGGGCCGGGGGACCAGAATCGCAAAGGCGGAGTACGTTTCCTCCCCGGCGGGAGTGATACCGAGAATCTCGGGCATGACCACCTCGCCGGCGAAATCCGGCTGAAGCAGCAACTCACGGTGTCGCTGAGTAAGGTCCGCGGTGGTAATCGGGGGGTCCACCTCCGCGAAGACCATCAGCAGACCGTCCTCGTGGTCGGACAGTTCGTCCTGATAGGCGGCCCCGGCCTGCTCAGTCAAAGCCGGCGTTATGCGCGTCGTCCTGCCGGTGAGTTGAACGTCCATCTCCGGTATGTAGGTGTCCTCGGCGATGGTGAAATCGCACTCCGGACGGTACCTCAACTGCTCGCCGAAGGCGGCTCGGGCCACGTCCAGAATAAGCGCCGTGTTCGTCTCGGTGGTCGCCACCTGGTACTGCATCGAGGGCAGGTTCCGGCGCATCTCGTCGCGCGCGAGCCGCCCGTCGTCGTCGACGTCCACCTTCGCGAAGAACTCCTCCGACAGACCGGCGCCCGTCCATTCCCGGCGTGAGATAGTTCCGTCGCCGTTGGAATCGTAGTCCTCCAGAAGTTCATCGGGCTGCCGCTCGGTGATAATCTTCTCCACCTTCGCGGTCTCCGAAAGGGTCGCGTATTTGGGGTCGTCGGCCGCCATCTCCCGCGCCTGGGCCAGGAAACGGTCGCGGATGAGCTTGTCGTTGGGCAGCTCCCCGCCGATAAGCGCGTCGTCTTCCAGCTCCAGAACGGTCTCGCTACCGGAGGAGAACTCGATGCCCCAGATATCCGCGCCCTGCCAGACGAGCGAGGAGATACCCAGGACCATCATCGCAGTTGACAGACCCCAGAAAAGGTACCGCTTGCCCATCCAGTTCACCTTCGGCGTACCGATGAGCTTGAGCATAATGACGCGGTTTTTCAGCAGCCCCGCCTTCAGCAGCACCTGGAAGACCCACCTCGTGAACACCAGGGCGGTGAACATGCTGAACACAACACCCAGACCCAGCGTGATGGCGAAGCCGCGGACCTCCTGCATGCCCACCCAGTCAAATACGACAAACAGGATGGCGCAGACGAGCAGAGTTGTGATGTTGGCGTCAAAGATGGCAGAGAACGCCCGCTCGTAGGCGTTTTTCAGCGCCATGCGCAGCGACTGTCCGCGCTCCTGCTCCTCGCGCAGACGCTCGAAGATGAGCACGTTCGCATCAACCGCCATACCTATCGTCAGGATGATCCCGGCGATGCCAGGCAGGGTAAACACCGCGCTGACCACCGACATCACACCCAGGACCAGGATGACGTTCAGCACCAGCGCCACATTGGCGATAAGCCCCGCCAACAGATAATAGATGAGCATGAACACCGCCACCGCGATAAGCCCGGCGTAAGCGGCGCGGATACCCAACCGGCGGTTCTCCTCGCCCAGACCCGGACCGAAGCTGCGCTGAGAGACCGGGTCCGGGATAATCTTGGCCGGCAGCGAGCCGGCCTTGAGTATGCGCGCCAACTCGTTGGCATCGGCGGGGGTAAAGTCGCCGCTGATCTGCCCCCTGCGTGAAATGGTGCTTTCAATGGTCGGCGCGGAATACACCTCGTCGTCAAGCAGAACGGCCATCTGCTTGCCGATATTCGCCGACGTCAAGCTGCCGAACAAATCCGCCCCGCGCGAGTCCATTTCGAACATCACCACGGGTCGGCCCAGATCGTCGCGCCCGACCCAGGCCGTGTCGAGCTGCCAGCGGGTCGGATCGGCGGGGTCGCGCAGCAGCGTGGTGCCCGGCTGGTTACTCAAAAGCACATACGTCTCGCCTGCGTGGTCGGCAAGTATAAGCGACCTGGGGATCCTCTCGGGGTTGCGGACGGGGAACCACGCAAACGGCTCGTCGCGACGGCGCGCCGCCTCCGGACCCTCATCCTGCAGTGTGCGGAGGTAGCGGTCCCGCTCGGACTCCTCCAGCTTGAATTCCTCGTTGCGGTCCGGCCGGAAGGGCGCAATACGAAATTCCAGCACGCCCGACTTGGCGATCAGTCGCTTGAGGTCCTCGGGGTCGTCCAGCGTTTCGCGCCGCTCCGCCCAGTCAATATACAGGTCGGCGACGCGCTGAATTTCATCGGCCCTTTCCGGATACTGCTCTTTGAGCCGTTCGAGTTGACGCTCGAAGGCCCGCTGCTGCTGGCGCGCCTTGTCCGGGTCTGTCTTGCGCAGGGCCTCTGCCTCACGCGAGGAAAGGTACTGATTCAGAACCTGCTGCAATCGCTCGACCGAAACATTCTTGTCCCTCAATTGGCCGAGCTTCTCGTGATAGGCCGCCTCGGCGTTGGCAAGATCCGCTCGCGCCGCCTGGAGCTTCTCTTCCAACTCCTCCAGCCGGTCTTCGTCGGCTCCTTCGGCGATGGCGCGATCGCGGGTCTGCTGGGCTTCGTTGACCGCGCTGCGCGCCTCCGAAACCGCGTCGTTCGCCTCGACCACCTCTGTCAGCAACGCCTCCAGCTCCTCGTCGCCTCGCGCGAGCCGCTCTATCTCCTCGGCTCGCCGTTGCTCGTCCAGGGCGACCAGGCGCCGCAACTGCGTCCGCTGGATGTTGTTCTGCTGAAGCTCGTCCAGTGCCCGAAGGTACTGGTTCTTGGCTTCGGTTGCCTCCGGGCGGGCGGCCGGCATGCGTATTTCCAGTCGGTCCTCGCCTACCGGTCGAATTTCGAGGTTCAACAATCCCTGGGGGTCTATGCGCTCGCGCACGACGCGGATGACCTGTTGCACCAGGTCGCCGGAAACACCGGCCGCCTGCTGCTCGTAACGCTCTCGCTCGCTTTCGAGACGCTGCCTGGTCTCGAGCAAGTCCTCTCGCCGCTGCTGGTCTTCGACCTCCGCCAGTTGGGCTTCGACGTTCTCCAACTGCTCGTCTATCCGCCTTATCTCGGTCTGGGGAGTCCGGAGCTGGAAGACGAGACTGTGCCCGCCTCGAAGGTCGATACCGGTGGCGACACCGCGTTCCCACAGTGACCACCCCAGCAGCACCACCACAGCGGCCAGCAGCAAGAATTTCAGCGATAGGTTTTTACCGTTCATGTTGTCCCTGCGTGAGATTCCGGACGCCACAGCGTCCGTAGGATACGGCACTTGTTATAGGCGCACAGCCAACCGTTACAGAATTCGGCATTCTCCGTCCCTCTTGGCCAACCGTCAAGCAAAACTGCATGCCCACAAGCGGCTCCGCCGGGGCGGGGATACACCTTTTGTCGGACATCTCCCCCGGTCGCTGTAGAGACGCCGGCGGAAGACATCCGAGCGGGGCTGTATGGGTTCC
>JBKHJB010000076.1:0-10356 GCA_046538345.1 Phycisphaerae bacterium | reverse complement strand
CATACCTTCGGCATTCTCCACCCCCCGTTGCCCGGAGGTTTCCGGATGACATCGGCGGCTGTGGGCGTTATGAATTGGGCGTGATGCGAATAGCTTTGGCCCAGTACAATCCGACCGTAGGCGATATTGCTGGTAACACCGCAAGGATGGCGGAGCTTATCGACGCCGCCACCGAGCAGGGGGCGGCGATGGTGGTGTTTCCGGAGCTGTCGGTGATGGGTTATCCCCCGCGGGATCTTCTGCGGAAGGAGCGGCTGCTCGCCGATGCCGAAGAGGCGGTTCAGCGCCTGGCGAAGCGATGCGCCGGGATTGCCGCCGTGGTCGGTACGGCCCGTGCAAACCCCTCCGCCGCCGGCAGGGGGCTTCAGAACACCGCGGCCGTCCTTGCCGGCGGGCGGGTCGCCCACGTCCACGTCAAGCGCCTGCTGCCGACCTACGACGTATTCGACGAGACCCGCTACTTCGAGCCGGGCGCCGAACCGACGGTTTTCGACCTCGACGGGTACAAGGTCGGGTTGAGTGTCTGCGAGGACCTCTGGGACGCCGACGCACTCGGACGCGAGCTGTACGGCGCCGACCCCGTGGGCCAGCTTGCCCACGCCGGGGCGCGGATAATCGTCAACCCCGCAGCCAGTCCGTACCAGCAGCAGAAGGCGGGGCTGAGGGAGGAGCTGTTCGCCCGCCAGGCGAAGCGGAGCGGCACTGCGATAGTGTACGTCAATCAGGTCGGCGGCAACGACGAGCTGGTTTTCGACGGGGGCAGTTGTGTGGTCTCGCCGACCGGCGGGGTCATCGCCCGCGCCGCGTCCTTTCGCGAGGACCTGCTGGTGGTGGACATCGACGCCGGCGAGGGACGCGTCGAGCCGCCGGCCGACGAAACGGACCGGCTCGCCGAGGCGCTTAAGCTGGGCCTGCGGGACTACGTCCGTAAGTGCGGCTTCAGCAGCGTGGTGCTCGGACTTTCCGGCGGGATAGACTCCGCGGTTACGGCGGTTCTGGCGGCCGATGCGATCGGACCGGAGAACGTCCAGGCGCTGGCCATGCCCAGCAGATACAGCAGCGACCATAGCGTTGCGGACGCCGCGGAACTGGCCCGCAACCTGGGCATCAAATACCGGGAGCTTTCCATAGAGTCCGCCCATGCCGCCTGCGAAGGGATGCTTGCCGAAGCACTGACCGAAGCCCCCGGCGCCGCCGAGGCCGACGAGAATATACAGGCCCGCTTGCGGGGTCTGGCGGTGATGGCTATGAGCAACGCCTGGGGGCACCTGGCGCTGGCGACGGGGAACAAATCGGAGCTGTCATGCGGTTACTGCACCTTGTACGGCGATATGGCCGGCGGGTTGGCGCCCATCGGCGACGTGCTCAAGACTCACGTCTATGAGCTGGCCGAGCGACTTAACGCCGACGGCGAGCGCATCCCCCGGCGGACCATCGCCAAACCGCCCTCCGCGGAGCTTCGCCCCGGACAATTGGACCAGGACAAGCTGCCCCCCTATGATTTGCTTGACGGCATCCTCTCCCGCTACGTCGAACGGGATTGGACATCCGAGCGGATAATCGCCGACGGCTTCGATCCCGCGGTGGTCCGGAAAGTTGTTCGGATGGTGGACGGAGCCGAGCACAAACGCAGACAGGCCGCTCCCGTGCTGAAGGTAACCGGACGGGCTTTCGGAAGCGGGCGGCGCATGCCGATTGCTCAGCGCTACAGGCCCGACGCGTGAACGGCACGTCACGGCGGTTTTTCTGGAACAATGCGTCTCTCCGAGCGTTTAAGCTTGGCGGTGGACGGAAGCCATATCTGGTTTTTTCACGTCGTATTTCGGAAATCGCCCGTTTGGCGTTATCTTCTGTGTTTCATCGTGGACGGACCGATATGCAGTTGGTATGCGGATATTGCGGCTGGACCATCGACGCCGACGGGCGGGAGCCGGGCGAGGTGATGGCGTGTCCGCGCTGCGGTCGGGACGTCCGGGTGCCCCGACTCACCGGAGACGACGACTGCGAGCCGGTGGTCGGTTTTGCCGAGCAGGCACGCGAGGCGATGAAGAACGTTCCGACGGCGCGGGTCACCTGTGGGGGATGCGGGCACAGTTTTACGGTGGGCTTGCGCATGTGTGGCCGGGCGGTGCGGTGTCCGTCCTGCGGGGCGGCCGTCCGCATACCGTATCCCGAGGACACGGACACCGCGACCCCCGCAAGCTCCGGACACGACGGCGAAAGGTCCTCGCAAGAGGCGAACGACGGGTCTCAGCCGAGTGAAGAGCCCGGCAAAAGACGCGGCGACGCCCGGTCGCGAAGGGGATGGGTTCGGGTGCTGCTTGCCGTAGCCGTACTGGTTGTCGCGGCGTTCGCTGCTGTGGTGGTTTTTCTCTGATACAAGCCCGGCATTTGCCGGTAGCCCGGAAGGAACGGATGGCGCGCAAGAAACTGATGTTCATCGGATGCGACGTGATGTACCGCGAGGCGTGCGCGCTGGCGGCGCGTAGTCCCCATCGCGTGGACCTGCGGTTCCTGCCTAAAAGCATGCACGACGACTCCGACGCCATGCGGCGCGATATCCAGGAGGCCGTTGACGCCGTGGACCCGGAACAGGGATATCACGCCATCCTGCTGGGTTACGGGCGATGCAACGACGGCGTGGTGGGCGTTTGTGCCAGGCAGATACCACTCGTCGTGCCGCGAGCGCACGACTGCATTACGCTGTTCTTCGGCTCTCGGGAGGCGTTCCGCGAAAACTTCGAGAGCGAACCCGGCACGTACTACATGACCACCGGATGGTACGAGCGGTCGCCCGGCGAGGGTCTGGAGGACCAGTCCGGCATAAAGCACCTGCCTTTGGTGGAGTCTTACGACGAGCTTGTGCGCAAATACGGGCGGGATAATGCCGACTATATCGCCGAGACGCTTGGCAACTGGTCGCAGAAGTATTCGCGGATGCTGTACCTGGAGATGGGTGTGACGGACGAGGAGCCGATCATCGCTTCCGCCCAAGCCGAGGCCCGCGGGAGGGGATGGCGATTCGAGCGGCGCAAGGGGGATTGGACGCTGCTGGAAAAGTTTTTCTACGGCGGTTGGGATGAAAACTTCGTGGTGGTCCCGGCGGGCGGCGAGATAGTCTCCTGCAACGACGACCGCATTCTGGACGTGGATTTGCGGTTCGAGCAAGAAGCCCCGGAAGGCGAGGCGCATTGAACAGGGGATTGCGGCTTTGGAGTCGCGTGCTGCGTTCCCGGCTCGGCGGTCGGGACAAGCGGCTCTGTCGGTGTCTTGTCCGCACCTTGCGAGGCGGATGCCCCTTCACAGTCGCCGCAGGTGGAAGCCGCCATCGACATTGATAATCTCCCCTGTGGAAAACGGCATCAGGTCTTCCGCGACGGCCGCGACGGCGCGGGCGACGTCGTCGGCCCGGCCCCAGCGGCGCAGGGGCGTAAGACCTTCGGCGATCAGCTCGTCATATCGCCGATGTGCGGCGTCGCCCGACCCGGTCGAAATCAGCCCCACTCGAACTTCGTATACGTTGATGCCGTGCTCGCCCAGCACGTCGGCGAACAGGCGGGTCATCATCGAGACACCCGCGCGGGCGATGCACTGCGCGCCGTGATCGGCGCTGGTGGTGTAGGCGCTGATGGAGTTGATGGTCACTATCCGCGGGTCGGCTATCTCGCCCGATTCGGCGAGGCGGACCATCTCGTTGGCGACCAGTTGTGTGAGGAAAAGTGTCGCCGTCAGCGAACCGTCCATTACGCGACAGTAGGTTTCCTCGGAAAGTTCGAGTAAATCCTCGGCCGCATGAGGGTGCGCCGGCGGGGCATTGACCAGCATGTCGATTCGCCCGAACTCATCCAGCATCCGCTCCATCAGTTGCTCACGGTCCGCCGCTTCGGCCACGTCCGCGGCGCAGGTTGCGACTCGTCCGCGGCGCCTGTCGCCGGCAGCGGCAAGAATTTCCTCCACCGCACCGTCGGCTTTTTGGACGGAGGAGCTATGCTGGATAAACACGTCCCAGCCCCTTCGCAGCAGCTCGGTCGCGACGGACTTGCCCAGTCCCGCCGCGGCGGCGGTTATCATCGCCGCCCGTCGGTCGGCGGGGTCGGATTGTTCGTTTTCACCCATCCCGGGCGCATTATCGGCCTTGAGGCGGTTTGAGGATTGGTGAACTTCGCCATACTCATTACGGTTGAGGAAGAACCTTCCGCTCGGAGACGGTCCGGAGAGGCGCTTCCGAACCTGCGCGGGGACGTATTCTGCTCGATCCGTGCTATCATGTCGGATTCTTAACGACAGACGAAGGATGCCCGGCGGTATGTACGATCTTCAACGCGACAGCCGACTTGCCTCTCTCGCGGAGGTGCTGAAGCTCAGTTGGCCCGCCGGGCTGACGATGCTCAACACCACCGTCGTGAAGTTCGTTGACGGTGTGATGGTCTCCCGCGTGGGCCCCGAGCCGTTCGCCGCGCAGTTCGTCGGTGGCATGTGGTCGTTCGTGCCGGAGTCGTTCATTCTCGGCGTTTTGACGGTCATCAACACGTTCGTCGCCCAGAACCTCGGCGCGGGTCGCTATCGCCGTTGCGGGCAATATGCCTGGGCGGGCATAGCGATTGCGGTAACGGCGGCCGTCTTCGCGGCACCCTTGGCGCTGCCGGCGGGACGGCTGTTTGCCCTGTTGGGTCACGATCCGACCGTGACCGCCCTGGAGACCATGTACTTCCGCTACATGATCCTCACACTGGGGATAACGTTGTCGTCGCGGTCGCTGGAGCAGTTCTTCTTCGGCATACACAGGCCCGGAATAGTGCTGGCCGCGTCGCTTATAGGCAACGCCTGCAACGTCGGGGGAAACTATGTGCTGATTTTTGGAAAGCTGGGTTTGCCCGCGATGGGGCTGCAGGGAGCCGCCATCGGGACCATCGTAGCGTGGTGCGTTCAGCTTGGCGTTCTGGCGGCCGTCTTCGCCTCGCCGAGCATGCATACTCGCTACTGCACGCGATGGCCGAACCTGCTGAAACTGCGTCATATACGCAACGTCGTGCGCATCGGCTGGCCGGCGGGGATACAGCTATGGAACGACGTCGCCAGTTGGATCGTCTTCACGAGTGTGCTGGTGGGCACGTACTTCGGCACGGCGCATCTGACCGCGACTGTGGCGGTGGTTCGATACATGTCGCTGTCGTTCATGCCCGCGGTGGGTATCGGCTCGGCCACCACCGCGCTGGTTGGGCGATACATCGGAGCGGCTCTGCCCGGCAGGGCCAAACGGCGCACGCATACCGCCCTCGCCGTGGCGATGGGCTATATGGGCTTCTGCGCGCTGGTGTTCGTACTGTTCAGACACCAGTTGGTGGATTTCTTCGTGCAGGTTGACCCCGCCACGCCGGCTGCCGAAGCCGGTCTGCTGCGCGAGCGGATAGTGGACATAGGCGGCAATATCATGCTCTGCGCGGCCGCCTTTCAGCTATTCGACGCTCTGGGTATCGTCTATATTGGCGCTCTGCGCGGGGCGGGCGACACGCGCTGGCCCATGCTGGTGACGCTGGCGTTCAGTTGGGGCATTTTCCTGGTCGGCGGACTGCTTCTGGCGAACCTCCTGCCGCAGTTGACGAGTTTGGGACCCTGGCTGGCGGGCAGCGCATATATCATTCTGCTGGGAGCCGTCCTGGCGTGGCGGTTCGAGTCCGGCGCGTGGCGGCGGATAGATCTGCTGGGTTCGCCAGGTGCGGTGGAAAAGGTGTGAGCGGCGTGTCGCCGTGGCTTTTTCACTTTCCCGAAAGACGCATTTCGCCTATATCGGTAGGACGCTTTTGGAACGTTTCTCAAGGCCCGGGAGGCCGGAATGAGCAAAGGATCGAACACCTACAAAGACACACTCAACCTGCCGCGGACGGATTTCGATATGCGGGCGAAGCTGCTTGAGAAGGAGCCCGCGATCCAGGCGAAGTGGTACAGCGAGGATCTCTACGGTCAGATACGCAAGGCCCGCGACGGCGCCAAGCGGTTCGTGCTGCATGACGGACCTCCCTATGCCAACGGCGACATACACATGGGCCACGCGCTGAACAAGGTGCTCAAGGACATGGTCGTGAAGGTCAAGACCATGACCGGATTCGACGCGCCGTACCTGCCCGGCTGGGACTGTCATGGTCTGCCCATCGAGCAGAAGGTCCTCGACGACCTCGGCAGCCGGGCCGGTAAGGTCGATCCCATGGATATCCGCCGCAAGTGCTACGCGGTCGCCGACAAGTTCACACACGTGCAGTCGGAGCAGTTCCGTCGCCTGGGCGTGCTGGGCGAGTTCGACAAACCGTACATAACGATGGCGCCACAGTACGAGGCGTCGGTCATGGAGATCTTCGCACGACTGGTCGAGCAGGGGCTGGTATTCAGGCAGCTCAAGCCCGTGCACTGGTCCATCGACAACCGCACCGCGCTGGCGGAGGCGGAGCTTGAGTATCACCAGCGCGAGGACGACAGCATCTACGTGCTGTTTCCCGTCGAAGACGGCGCCGACGCGCTACCGCACCGCGACGGCGACAGCGTTTACCTGATGGTCTGGACCACCACGCCGTGGACAATCCCCGCGAATCTTGCCGTCGCTGCGCACCCGGGGTTCAGCTATGCGGCCGTCCATGCCGAGACCGAGAACGGCCCGGTGACGTTCGTAGTGGCGGAGGAATTAGCCGGGAAAATCACCCAGGTAATCGCCGAGAAGCGCCCCGGCTTCATCAAGAGCCACGAAATCGTCGGCCGACTGAACGGTCAGGATCTTATCGACGCGAAGATAACCTACCGTCACCCGCTGACGGACGAGAAGGTCTGTCCGGTGGTCCCGGCGGAGTATGTGACGCTGGAGGAGGGCACGGGACTGGTGCATACCGCCCCGGGGCACGGCATGGAGGACTATGGAACGGCGCTCAAGCAGGATTTGGGCATCTACTGCCCGGTGCTGCCGGACGGAACGTTTGACGAGACCGCGCCGGATTTCCTCGTCGGCCAGAGCGTCTGGGACGGCAACCCGCTGGTCTGCGACAAGCTTGCCGAGAAGAAGCTCCTGGCGCTGCGACACAAGATAACGCACTCCTACCCGCACGACTGGCGGTCGAAGGGTCCGACCATCTTCCGCGCGACCAAGCAATGGTTCGTGGCTGTGGATAGACCGCTGGCCGAGGGCAAGAAATCGCTGCGTGACCTGGCAATCGACGCCTGCCGGAGCAAGCCGCAACACGGCGGTGTGCGCTTCATCCCCGCCTGGGGGCAGAACCGCCTGGCGGATATGCTCCAGACAAGGCCCGACTGGTGCATCTCACGTCAGCGGGCGTGGGGCTTGCCGATACCGGTGTTCTACAACGCCGCCGACGAGGCGCTGATGACGCCGGCCAGCGTTCGTGCAGCGGCGGAGTTCATCGCCCGCGAGGGCTCGGACGCGTGGTTCACCTTCACGCCGCGGCAGATTCTCGATCGCTACGATCCCGCCGAGGACCCGGACGTCGAGAATCCCGAGCGTTTTGACGTGGATGAACTGACGGCCGGCGTGGACATACTCGACGTGTGGTTCGAGTCCGGCTCGAGCTGGTTCGCCGCGGCTATCCGTCGGAACCTCATTCACGATATCCCCGTGGATATGTACCTGGAGGGTTCCGATCAGCACCGGGGCTGGTTCCAGCTTTCGCTCCTGCCGGCCCTGGGCGCGCGCGGAAAGCCCCCGTTCAGGACAGTGCTCACGCACGGCTTTGTCGTTACCGAGGACGGATACAAGATGAGCAAGTCTCTCGGTAACGCCGTGGACGTCATCAAGCAGCTAGAAGGGCGCGGGGCGGATCTGCTGCGGCTGTGGGCGGCATGGCAGGACTACCGCGACGACGTGCGGTGCAGCGACAATCTCATCGGCCAGGCCGAGGACACCTACCGCAAGATCCGAAACACCCTTCGGTTCTGCATGGGCGCGTGTTTCGACTTTGACCCGGCCGAGAATTCCACCGAGCCGGCGCCGCACTCTGTGGACCTCTGGATGCGCATGGAGCTGCACCGGCTGATACGCGACGTCCGCGACGCCTACGAGAACTACGAGTTCCACAAGGCCACGCGGCGCCTCTACGAGTTCTGCGCGGTGGAGGCATCCAGCACGTATCTCCAGGCGGTGAAGGATCGGCTTTACTGCGAATCGCCGGACGCCGTCCGTCGCCGTGCGAGTCAGACCGTAATCCACGAGATGCTTGTCGCACTGGTGAAGATGCTGGCGCCGATTATTCCGCACACGGCCGAGGAAGCTTGGGACTACATACCGAATCGCCCGGGCGACGCGCCTCACAGCGTGCATCTGACGATGCTGCCGGAGTACGACGAGGAGGTGCTGGAGCTGGCCGAGGACCTTACGCCGGTCAACCCGGACCTGGCGCACCAGTGGAGCTCGGATGTGCTTATCGCCGGTCCGGCGTGGATATGGGACCGACTGATGGACCTGCGCGACCGGGGGCTTAACAAGCTGGAGAAGCTCCGCAATTCCGGCGTGAAGAACTCACTCGACGCCGAGGCGGTTTTCAAGGTCCGCAAGGACGACGAGGCGTCGGCCGGCATGATAGAAACCTATCTCCACGAGCTGGAGGACCTCCTCGGCGTGGGCCATGCCCGTCTGGAGCGGGTCGATTCGCTCGACGGCGACACCTGGGCCGAGGTCGAGGTGATCGACACGCGTGACAAATACGCACGCTGCGCGCGAAGCTGGAAGCGTCGTCCCGACGTAGGCACAGACGAGGACTACCCGGACCTGTCCGCACGCGACGCGGTGGTGATGAAAGAGCTGTCCGGCGAATGAGGTTCCATCGCAGACGAACGAAGAGATCACGAATCGCACAGATTCAGCATAACACATCTGTGTGACCCGTAATTATTCGTGTGATTCGGGTTTTTTTGGCCCGGCATACCAACCGACGCGGAAAGAAGAGTCTGACAAATGACCGCCAAGCGGGATAAGAAGACCGACGACGGCTACTGGCCGGACGATCTGGTGGACGACTCCGTCGTTCCGCCGGGTAGAATCCTCAGCGAGGCGGCCGACGAGCTGTCGCGCCGCACGGGCGGCATCCTCCACGCCGAACCGGTCCAGATCGGCGAGCCGCGGTCCGGCGAGCTTATATACGCGTTCTACCTGGTGGCCGAGGCGCTGCGGGGCTTCCGTTACGAGCTGTTCCGCGTGCTGGTCCCCGCGCAGATGTACCCGCTGGAGATACGCGGCGGAATACTCGACACGTCCTTCCAGCCCGGCGACGAGCAGGCCTTCCGCAGAAAGCTCCAGGACCTCTTCGGTAGCGACAAGGTCCGCAAAGTCGTCTCCGCCCTGGTCGCCGAGAGCAAACAGCAGCAGTCGGACGGGTAAGGGCTCGTCCCGCCGGCCATACGACGTGATCGCGCGGTGAGAGAACATGAATTACACGAATGATCACGAATGGCACGAAGCTCAGGGAAATATCGAACACCCACCCGGTGTTCCGCCGGCATTGGCCGCCGTAACTGGCGTCATTTGTGTTCTACGAGGACAGGGATGGAGTGAATTGTGGGTAAGCTAAGCGAATTGGGACGGGGCTTCAACGTCGGTGGCTGGCTGAGCCAGTCCGACCTTTCCGAGCGGCACATGCGGAGCTTTATCTCGGCCGACGATTTCCGGCAGATGGCCGACTGGGGTTTTGAAAACGTCCGCATCCCCTTCGACTACGAACTCATCGAAGATCCAGACAATCCCGGCTCGTGTCGCGAGAAGGGACTCGCCTGGCTCGACACCGCCCTGGGCTGGGCGGAGCAGGCCGGGCTTAAAGCCGTCCTCGACATGCACAAGGCGCCGGGATTCGTCTTTACGATGATGACCAAGGAATTCGACGGTCCCATCCCGCTGATAAGCGACGCCTCCGTCCGGCGGCGCTGGCTGGAGTTGTGGCGGCGGATTACCGAGCGCTATCGCGGTCGATTCGGACGGGCCGCCTTCGAGCTGCTCAACGAGATAACCGCCCCGGACCCGGCCGACTGGAACGACCTGGCGGCCGCGGCTTTCCGGGCTATTCGCGACGCAGACGCCGACCGCACCGTGGTTATCGGCACCAACATGTGGAACTCGGCCGCGGGTTTCCCGGATCTGGAGCCCGTCGAGGACGACAACGTTATTTACACTTTCCATTTCTACGACCCCATCGCCTTCACGCACCAGCGGGCGAGGTGGATGCCGGAGATGGTCTATTACGGCCGGACCGTGCCGTACCCCGGCAGACCGCCGGAGCTTCGTGAAACGGCCGACCGCGCCGCGGCCGAGGGCAACCACTTCGTCGCCCGGCGCCTGGGCAAGCTCGCCGACCTTTACGGCGACCGCGGGCA
>JBKHJB010000075.1:0-10374 GCA_046538345.1 Phycisphaerae bacterium | reverse complement strand
CCTGGCCGAGAGTATCCGGGACTGCGGCATGCAGGAGCCGCTGCTGATCACCCGCGACGGCTGGGTCATCTCCGGCCACCGGCGCTAAGCGGCCGCCGCGCTGGCGGGCCTGGAGGCCATGCCTTGCCGGGTCGAGCCCATATATAAGGATGCCGACCACGACACGTTCATGATGCTGCTGCGGGAGTGCAATCGCCGGCGGGTCAAGAGCTTCGACGAGAAACTCCGCGAGGAGGTGCTTTCGGACTCTGTGGACGATGCCTACAAGGCACTGCTGCAGCATCGTCAGGCCCAGGCCCAACGTGCGGCCGGACATATCCGGTCCTTCGAGATCGTCGGCACCACCATTCGCGCTCGGATCACCGAGGCGAAGATTGCACTTTTCACAGCGACCGGCGGCACGTCCCCAAAGCATGCATCGAACAGATTCCTTGATGTATCGCGTCTTCGCCATCAACAGCTCCTGTCAAAGCCCCAGTTCCTTGAGATATCCGTCGAGTTCCTTCTCCACGGTGGCGAGTGGGGGTAGGGCGCGTCCAAGCACGCGGCCGGGTTGTGTCGGCCGAGACTCGCGAAATCCTTTGGATACTGGGCGAAATGAAACAGCCCACGGAAGGGTTCCGTGGGCTTGGTGCTGCGTGATACGTTTCGCTCCGAGGAGCACAACTGGGCCCTGTAGGATTCGAACCTACGACCAATGGATTATGAGTCCACTGCTCTGACCGCTGAGCTAAGGGCCCGCTGGGAAGCCCGCACCGTTGGCAGGGCTTCCGGGAATCACTCTACCTTCACAGGCGCATCCGGTCAAGCGGCTAGGCGAGTATCACGCCTTCATCCGCAGTCGGAGCGTCTTAATCTCGAACGGGCGGAACCGCAGGGCGACCCGGCCGTCGCTAAGCTCCAGATCACGGCGGGTTTCGCCTTCCAGCATGTCGGTCTCGCAGGCGGCCGTAGCCGGCAGGGCGGTGCTCAGCGTGCACCGCGTAGCTGTCCGCATCGCCTCGTAGAGGCGCACGATAACGTCGCCGCCGCCGTCCTCGGCGCACTTGACGGTCTCGACGACTATGTTATCGGCATCGACTTTCAGAACCGACTGCTCGCCCCCGCGGCCCGGGACGCTCACCACGGGCACATTGAGTTCATAGCCCTGTCGCACCAGCGGGGAGTGGCACATCGGCCCGGTCCAGCCCGTGAAGGCGTAGGTGAACCGCTGCGTGCCTTTGTCCGCGTGCATGTCCGGAGCGAGGGCGGATTTCAGCAGCGTCAGGTTGATGCTGCTTCCCGCGACGTTCACGCCGTATTTGCAGTCGTTCAGAATGGCGCAGCCCCGGCCTTGGTCCGCCAGTGCGGTCCACTTGTGATTGCAGACCTCGAAGCGGTCGGCGTCGAACGGCCGGGACGCATGCGTAGGCCGACGGACGTGCCCGAACTGTATCTCATGCACCGCCTCGTCGGCGTGGACGGTTACCGGGAAGGCGACCTTCAGCAGCTTGTGGTTCTCGTGCCACTCGATGGTCGTCTCGAAGTCCACGCGCCTGTCGCCGCGACGCAGCACGATGTCCTGCGTCATGTCCGACTCGTTCAGCCGTCGCCGCACGCGCAGCCGGGCCTCCAGCGGACCGGCCGAGACCACCTCCACACTCGCCGGCTCGCCGAGCGGGACCGGCGTCTGTGTGTACATGCTGTCGATGTCCCAGGCGTCGAACTTCGTGGGCACGTCCTTGTACATCAGCATCCGGTTGCACACGTCGGCCGCCAGCTCGGCGTCGGCATCCTTGTCATGGATGCTGGTCAGCTCACCGCGGTCGTTCAGCTCCAGGCGGAAGTGCTCGTTCTCCAAAAGTGTTTCCGACGCGCTCACGGCGCTATGCTGCCGCGGAGCGGGGGATTCGCCGGCGGTTACAGTCGTCCACCCGCACGCCGGCACGGTTACCTCCGCGAGGCGTCGGCCTTGGGCTTCCTGCACCACAAGCGGCTCGCCGTTTGCGTCCACAGCGGAGTCGAACCCGTCGGGAAGCGCCACCAGCTCCCGCCGCTGCCAGTTCAGCGAGTTGAAAACGGTCAGCGACCTGCCGTCGTCTTGTGCATCGACGAGCGCACCGGCCGCGTCGTTCGTCCAGCCGGCAGCGTCGCCGGTGACCTGTTCGTAAGCGGCCTCGGCCTCGTCGTACACGCGCTCGATGGACGATCCCGGCAGGATGTCGTGGAACTGGTTCAGCAGCACCAGCTTCCACGCCGCGTCCGCGTCGTCGGTGGGGAACCGGTAACCCTGCGTAGCCGACGCGACCGCCCCCCAGAACTCGGCCTCGCGCAGGGCAAGCTCACTCTTGCGGTTGCCCTTTTTCGTCTTGGCCTGGGAGGTGTACGTACCGCGGTGGCACTGATAGTAAAGCTCGCCCACGTAGTGCCGCTCAGGCATGTCGTCCGAGACGAGATCCTCGAAGAACTCCGTCGGAGTGGCGTTCTTCATGCGCGGCACGCCTTCGAGGTTTTCCAGGCGACTGAGGAACTCCAGGTGGTCGCGCGTCGGTCCGCCGCCGCCGTCGCCGTGCCCGAACGGGTAGAGCCGCGTTGGCGTGCCGTCTTTCTGCACACGACTGCGCCAGCCGCGGATTACGCTCGCCGGATCGGTGCCGGCGTTGTAGTTGGTGAACAGGTGCGTGATTACTTCCGAGCCGTCTATGCCGCGCCAGCGGAAGGTGTTGTGAGGAAACGGATCGCCGCCGTAGTAGTTCCAGAAAATCTTGGCGGTGGCGAAGTACGTCACGCCGCAGCCGACCATTATCTGCGGCAGGGCGCCGGAGTATCCGAACACGTCGGGTATCCACAGAAACCTGCTGTCAACGCCCAGCTCGTCGTGGAAGAATCGCTTGCCGTGGATGAACTGGCGGATAAGTGCCTCGCCGCCGGAGATGTTTGTGTCGGCCTCTACCCACATGCCGCCGTCGGCGATGATCCGACCGTCGGCGACCCCGCGGAGCAGCCGCTCGTAGAGCTTCGGATATTTCTCCCGGAGCATGTGGTACTGCGCCGGCTGGCTCATCAAGAAGCGGTAGCCGGGGTATTCCTCCGCCATCGCGAGCTGATTTGAGACGGTGCGGGCGGCTTTGCGCTCGGTCTCGGCCAGCGGCCAGAGCCAGGCCGTATCCAGGTGTCCGTGCCCGAACGCGTACATGGTCGCCGCGGTCGAGCCGTTGACGCATTCCAGCAGCGGGCGAAGCTCTTGCCGCGCCTCGCGGATGGTCTGGAGCATTTGCTCTGTCGGCAGTTCGAAATCCACGACGAGCGCGAACCGCCGCAGACCCTCATCTATCTCGGCAAGTCGCAGCGAATCGGGGTCGATGTTTTCGCGGATTCCCCAGAGTGTCTCGACGTCCATGTGAAGCTGGTAAACGTCTTCCTGCCAGACGCCGAAGTCGCTTTCGCCGAGGGTCTGCTGAGTTTCCGGTGGTTCGGGGACGGTCTCGCGCCACGGCGGTGTCGGGCCGGCGTGGCACTGCCGCGGGCCGTGACCAGCGTATGCCTCCAAAAGTAAATCGAATCGCTCACCGGGCTTCGCCTCACGACTCAAAGTTACGAAAGGCCGTTTCTTGCTCAGTCCGAGGGACGGCTCGCCGTTGACGAATATGACGGCCTCGGTGGAAAGCCCGGGACGGAAGACCAGTCGCTCACCGGCGGCTTCATCCGGGGTGATAAGTTCCGTGCGGAACCAGCCGTATTCCCACTTGCCGCCCCAGGCTGTACCGGCGGGCATGGGCTGGAAGTCGCCTTCGTTCACCTGCTCCGGGGTAAGCTGCTCGGTCGTTACGTAGCCGCTCAGCTCAACCGTGTCGAGCCGACGGTAGAAATGTTCGGAAAGCTCCTTGCGCCACCGCTCGATGCGGCTGCGCCATTCAGTTGTCAACGCCATGGGTTCCTCATTTTCAGGTTTGCGGTGATCAGCTTGGCTGTGTAGTGCGGGCAGCAGAATATCGTTCGCCGCCGATGTCAAGCCCACGGGCGACGGTGTTGAACGATACTACCGTCTGGAGGCAAGGATTCGTAGAATCAACGTATGACTTTCGGCTTTCCGTGGGCTTTGCTGGGGCTTGTGCCGGTGACGGCGGTGGCGATTCTGGCGCTGCTTCGCCCGGCCAGGCGACGGCTGACAGTGCCGAGCTTAAGGTGGTGGCTGGGTCATTCTTCTCGCCGCGCGCCTGCTGCGAGGCGACGGTCCCGCCGTGCGGTGCTTTCCTGGCTGCTGCTGTTGCTGGGCGCGGTTTCGGCTGTCCTGGCGGGTGCACAACCCGTGGTGCGAACGCAGGCGCCGAGACGATATTTGGCGATCGCGGTCGTCAACTCGGCCGAGTTGCATAGCCCGGATGCGACCGACGCCCTGCACCGTTCGGCTGCCGCGCTGCTGTCGCGTCTGTCGCCGGCCGACCGCGTGCAACTGCTGCTCCCGGAGACAGCGGGCGGGGCGAGCGAGCCGATGAGTCCGTCGCAGGCGCGCAGCCGTATCGAAAACCTTACGATACTCCCTGCCCGGGCGGACGAGTTGGAACCGGACGAAGCTGAGCCGGCTTTTGAGCACGTGGTGGTTTTCGCACCCGCGGGGCAGGGCGGCGAATCGGCCGGGTCGCGGCGGAGCGTTATCGAGCTGCCCGCGACGGGCTGCAAGGTGAGCATCGACTCAGCGGCGGCCGAGATCGCCGGAAACGCGGCGCAGCTTTTCCTCGCCGTGAGCAACAACACCGATGCACGGCAGGCGGTCGGCTTGACTGTTACCACAATCGACGCCGGCGAAACGGGCCTGGAGATATCGCGAGAGCCGGACATCCCCGCCGGCGAAAGCAGACCCGTAAACCTGGAAGTTCCCATCGCCGACGGAATAACCGTTAGCATTGATGCGTCGCAGGATTCGGTGTGGTGCTCCAGTGCGTATCTTGCGCGTAGTCGGCGCGGGACGACGAGCGTCGCGCTAATCGGACGTGACGAGCCAGCCCTGAGACGCTTTATGGCGGCGGCCGACTGGCTGGAACAGGTAGCAGAGCCGAGCGATGCCGACGTAGTCATATCCGTTGCGGCAGAGCCGCCGGAAGGAAAGCCCGCGCTGGTAGTCGCGCCTCCGTCGCCGCCGCCGGGCTGCGAGGCGGCCGAGCCGCTGGAACGCATCCGCTTGGATGCAGCCGACGTCAACGCCGACGACCCCTTGATGCGTCACGTGGACCTCCGCGGCGTCAGTGTTCGCCGCCTTCGGCCGTGGGTAGCCCCGCCGCGACGCTACACGCCGCTGGTGTCCGTCGATGGCGGGGCGGTGATATTGCGGGAGGCCCCGGGGCCGCTACCGCGGCCGCGACGTGTGTACGTGGCGTTTTCGCTGGATACGGAGAACACCAACTTCACTTTCAGCGAGGCGTTCGTATTGTTCGCCGCCGGCGCGATGGAGTACCTCGCCGGGGACTCTCCGCCGGGCGACGGCTACGTTTTCCGGACGCCTCTGGAGGTCGGGCCCGGTGCGAACTGGACGGCTGTCGTCGGCGGCGGCGAGCATCCTTCCGGGCTTCCGCTGCCGGGGCTTTACGCCGACGAGGAAGGGATGCTGCGCGCGGTGAGCTTGACGGGCTTACGGCCGCAATTGCCCGGACGCGACCCCGTCGTGACGGCCGGCGAGATACCTCTGCCGGAAACGGCCGCCGCGGTCGATGTGCGCGAGCTGTGGCGCATGCTTGCAGCGGCGGCGGGGGTGCTCTGGTTGGTCGGTTGGGTGCTGCGGCGCGACGCTCTATAATGTCGCGCGCTGTTAACGGGAGCGTATGCTATGAGTGATTTGCGCGACGCCATGCTGTCCGAGAAACTCGACGGGGACAAGGTCCGCTGTAATCTCTGCGGGCATCAGTGTGTTATCGCCGGCGGCAAGTATGGCGTATGTCGTGTGAGGCAGAACGTCGGCGGAACACTCAAGACTTTGAACTACCAGTCTGTTGTCGCGCTGAACGTTGATCCAATCGAGAAGAAGCCCCTATTCCATTTCCTGCCCGGTACGCGGGCGCTTTCGATCGCCTGCGCGGGGTGCAACTTCCAGTGCCCGTTCTGCCAGAACTGGCAGATATCCCAGTCTCCGCGCACCGGGCAGGTGGACGCCGGTCAGGCCGTCAGCCCCGAGCAGATTGTAACAGCGGCCGAGCGGTACGAGTGTGCCTCGGTCAGCTACACGTACACCGAGCCGACGGCGTTTTTCGAGCTGGCATACGACACAGCCAAGCTCGCCCGCGAACGGGGGATTCTCAATACGTTCGTATCCAACGGCTATATGACGCCGCTGGCGGTGGAGACCATCGCGCCTTATCTCGACGGCATCAACGTGGACCTCAAGGCCTTTAGCGACGAGACGTACCGCAAGGTGATGAAGGCGTCGCTGGAGCCGGTGCTCACCTGCCTGCGGGAGCTGGTGCGGCACAACGTCTGGCTGGAGGTCACCACGCTGGTGGTGCCCGGAATGAACGACTCCGAGCAGGAGCTGCGCGATATAGCGAACTTCATCGCCGGCGAGCTGGGCGCCGACGTGCCCTGGCACGTCAGCCGATTCCACGGCGCGTATGAATGGGACGGCATACCCACCACGCCGATGGAGACGCTGAATACGGCGGTCCGGCTGGGTAAGGAGGCGGGCCTGCACCACGTCTATTGCGGGAACGTCTCCGGGCTTGCCGACGAGAACACCTATTGCCCGGACTGCGAGACGGCGGTGATAGAGCGATCGGGCTTCAGCGTCCGTAGTATCAAGCTCGCTGAGGGCAAGTGTCCCGATTGCGGGCGGGAGATCGCCGGCGTCTGGTCGGCAAAAAGATAGCTGTAGGATCGACAAGTCGCGCTGTCTGCGACTTGCCGGCGCGATTGCGTACTCACTCATTGATGGGGTTTCTCTTCGGCAATCCCGGCAAAGCGGGATTGAGCGACCCTACCACTGGCGGGGCAGGCGACGGCGCGTATAATCCCGCTCATGTCACGGGAAAGTCTTCTGAGGGCTACGCTTCGCTTGCATTTGGCCGACGGTGTCGGGGCGGTTCTGCTCCGTCGGCTCATTCGGCGTTTCGGAGACGCGGAAAACGCCGTCGCCGCCGGCGCGATCGGCTGGCGCAAGGTTGCCGGGATAGGCGAAAAGACCGTCGAGGCGATGGCGGCCGTCACCGACGCCGACGTCGATGCCGAACTCGCCGAAGCCGACCGGCACAACGCCCGCGTTCTGTTACTCGAGGACGCCGAATACCCCGAAGCCCTGAAGAACATACACGCGCCGCCGCAGGTGCTGTATGTCCGTGGTCGCCTGGAGCTTACCGACGCGGTGGCGCTGGGTGTGGTCGGCTCGCGGCGGTGCACGCACTACGGTATGGAGCAGGCCGAGAGGTTCGGACGCATGCTCGCCCGCGCGGGGTTCACCGTGGTCTCCGGCGGGGCCAGGGGCATAGACGCAGCGGCCCACCGCGGGGCGCTTTCCGGCGAGGGCCGGACCGTAGCGGTGATGGGCTGCGGGCTGAGCACGCTGTATCCGCCGGACAATGCGGAACTGTTCGAGCGGATAATCGCCTCCGACGCCGGGGCACTGGTCTCGGAGTTGCCGATGAGAACGGCGGTTCTGAGCGGCAACTTCCCCACGCGGAACCGCATCATCGCCGGGATGTCGCTTGGCGTGCTGGTGGTGGAGGCCGCCGCCAGGAGCGGGGCGCTTATAACCGCCGAGGAGGCGGACGAGGAGGGCAGGGCGGTCTTCGCCGTTCCAGGCCGGGCCGACTCACCCATGAGCCGCGGCGTCAACGAGCTTATCCGCGACGGGGCGGTGCTGGTGCAGGACCTCGACGACATACTTGAGCACCTCGGCGAGGTGGGCGCGAAGATGACACCCGACGAAGAGCCACCCGCCGAAGTAATCCCTACCGGCCTGGACGAGACGGAAACCGCTCTTCACTCCGCACTTGCCGACGGGCCGATGGCGCTAGATGAGCTTGTGCGAAAGACCGGGCTGGACAGCGGCAGGGCCGCGTCGGCGATGACCATGCTCGTGCTCAAAGGCGCCATCGAGCAGAGACCGGGGAACGTCTTCGCGAGACGGAAACGCTGAAACAGGTCCAGTCGGCTATTTCTGCATTCCCGCTCGCTGCCGCTCGCTGCTAGCCGCGACTGGAAAGGAGCGGAAGAACCAGGCGCCTGTCCTATGTTACCCAGTCGGCGATTGTCCGGGCGAGTGTCGCGCCGAGCGTGCGGTAGTCGTCGATGGTGTAGTAATGCTTGCCATTGCCCTGATAGCTGGTTTCCAGCGAGACGCATTCGACGCCCAGCACGTTTCGCATCCACCGGCTGAAGGACATGCCCGGCTGGCGCGTGTAGTTGCCTGTCGGCGTTACGTGGGGGACCGGGCTGCGGAGCTGCTCCGGCACGGCCGCTCGAAACCGCTCGGCGAACTGCTGGGCGATGGGGTTGATCTCGTCGGAGCCGTCCCACCCGTGGAGGGGCACGTAGCTGCGCTGCTCGCCGTGGGAGGGTGCGTGCAGGTCGGCGGCGAACATGCGTCCGCAGCCGCTCTTGAGCCGGCGGGCGTCGGCGGTAATGGCGAACGCTTCAGGCCGCCGCTGCGTGTACTCGCCGTAGGCGCGGTTGCAGTCGTGCGGGTAGGGGTCCTTGCCGTAGCTGCCGGCGACGGCGTCGTCGATGTTGACTATCGGAATCGCCCAGAAGGTTACCGCCTGCCGCAGCGATTGGTCCTCGGCTACGCGGCGCAGCAGACCGTCCAGCACCCACGAGCCGGGCGTCTCGCCGGCGTGGTGACGCGCCGCAAGCAGCACCGCGGGCTTCTCCGCGCTGGGAAGCTCTGAATAGACGCGGACCAGCTCCCTGCCGTCCGGCGTTACACCGATAGTTTCAGTGCGGAACGAATCGCCCAGGTCGTCGAGCGTGCTTTCCAGGTCCGTCGGCTGGTAGGGGTAGCAGTTGGCAAACTCGACGGTATCCCCGGCGTCGAGGTCCCAGGCCCATTCGCACCTGTCGCCGGAGGTCCGCAGGGCTTCAGGCAGCGGCGCTCGCCGCCAGTCGCCGCCGGTGGGGCGGAAGACCGGGCGGTTGCGCGACCAGTCCGCTCCGCCGAGAGTCTGCTCGGGGTTGGTCATTACGCAGCGAACGCGACGGCCGGAAAGCCCGGTAAGGCGGAAGTGGAACCACAGCGGTTCGGGACAATTCTTCGGCTCGACGGCGAAGCGGACGGTCGCCGCTTCGGGCGTCTCGCTCAGCTCTATCAGAAACCCGTTACCGCCGGGAAAGTCCGTGTCGAATGTAACGGGCATATGTCGTTTCCTGTCCCGTGTGCGTTTATCTGTGTTCATCCCTGCCTGTCTGCGAGGGGACAGGAGCGGGACGCGCATTGTCAGAACTGGTGGAGGAAGCGGACGTCGCCCTCGAACAGCAGGCGGATGTCGGGGATTTTGTGCTTGCGCATCGCCATTCGCTCGATGCCCAGTCCAAAGGCGTAGCCGGTGTACTTCTCGCTGTCGTAGCCGACGAACTCCAGCACCGCCGGGTCCACCATTCCGCAGCCGCCCAGCTCTATCCACTCGGTTGAGCCGTCGTCGTACTCGAAGAGTATGTCCACCTCCGCCGACGGTTCTGTGAACGGGAAGAAGCTCGGCCGGAATCGCGTCGCCACCTCGGGTCCGAAGTACGCCTTGCAGAACTGGTCGAGGCAGGTCTTCAGGTCGGTCATGGAGACGCCCTCGTCCACGTACAGCCCCTCGACCTGATAGAACATGAACGAGTGTGTGGCATCGACGGTGTCCGGGCGGTACACGCGGCCGGGGGCGATGATACGCACGGGCGGCTCGCGGCTTTCCATGGTGCGAATCTGCACGGTGGAGGTCTGCGAGCGGAGCATGAGGTCGTCGCGGCCGTCGATGTAGAAGTTCTCCCAGGGGTCGCGTGCCGGGTGCCAGGCGGGGATATTCAGCCCGTCGAAGTTGTGCCGCTCGTCCTCGACCTCGCGACCGTGGACCATCTCGAAGCCCATGCGTCCGAAGATGTCGGTGATTTCCTCGATGGTCTGCGTGAGGATGTGGGTGTGTCCGACGGGACGGCGCTTGCCCGGGAGGGTAACGTCTACCTTCGGCCGCTTGGCTTTGCGCTGTGCGGGCTGTGTGACCGCGGCCCGGTCTTTGTAGGCCTGCTCGAGTGTGTTCTTCAGCTCGTTGGCGGCCTTTCCGGCGGCGGGTTTCTGCTCTCGGGAGACCTCCTTGAGCCGCTGCATGGTCGCGCGGACTTCGCCCTTGCTGCCGATGTACCTGATGCGCCATTGTTCCAGCGCGTCGGGCGTGTCGGCCTTGTCCAGCTCCGAAAGTGCCGTCGCCTGAAGCT
>JBKHJB010000074.1:0-10402 GCA_046538345.1 Phycisphaerae bacterium | reverse complement strand
TACTAGCGCTTGCGCCCGGATGAGGGCTTGCCCTTGCCGGATTTTTTCGACCGCCCGCCCTTGGAAGTGGTCCTGGTCTTGCTCTTGCCTTTCCTGCCGCCGGAGCGGCCTTTCTGCTTGGCGGGCTTGTCGCCGTTCTTGGGCTTACCTTTGGACCCGCTCTTGGGCTTTCCTTTCGAGCCGCCTTTGGGTTTGCCCTTCTTGCCGCCTTTGCCGCCGCGTCGGCCCTGGGGTTCTATCTCCTTCGCGGGAATCAGCGAAAGCTGTCGGCTCGGAACGTCAACGTTGGAGATGCGCACCTCCATCTCGTCGCCGATGCGGTAGCGCTTGCCGGACATCTCCCCGCGGACCTGTCCGTATTGCGGCTGGACTTCCCACCAGTCGTCGCCCAGATCCGGCAGGCGGATAAGCCCGTCGATCAGGAACCGCTCCAGTTGCACGAACACGCCGAAGTTCGTCACGCCCGTGATCACGCCGGGGAAGTTTTCGCCGACTTTGTCCTCCAGAAATTGCAGCACCAGCACCTCGCGCAGCTCGTCCTCGGCCGCCTGCGAGCGGCGCTCCGCCGCCGAGCAGTGCTCGCCGAGCTTGACAAGCGCGTCCAAATCCTCCGGGGGACGGCCTTTCAGCTCGCCTCGCAGGTATTCCGTCAGCAGCCGGTGGACCGTCAGGTCCGGGTAGCGGCGGATGGGACTGGTGAAGTGGCAGTAGTGCCTGCTCGCCAGGGCGAAGTGCCCGATCTTCATCGGCGAATACTCCGCCTGCTGGAAGGTCTTGAGCACCGCGAGGTTGACGGCGTAGCTTTCGGGTCGGCCTTTGACGGCCTCCAGCAATTGCTGGACGTCCTTGCGGGTGAGGTTCCTGGGTATCTTGTGCCCGCAGGCGCGCACGAACGCGCCGAGCTGCTTGCCGCCCTCGTCTTCCGGTTCGGGGTGGATGCGACGGAGGTAATGACGATTCAGCCGCTCGAACAGTTCGGCGACGGCCTCGTTGGCCTCGACCATGCACATCTCGATTATCGTGTGCGTGTAGGACTGGTCCTCGGGCACGGCGTCGGCGACGTGGTCGTTGGCGTCGAATACCAGCTCGACTTCCGGCAGGTCCAGGTGGATCATGCCGTCTTCGCGCCGTCGCTTCTCGATGCGACGCGCCAGGGCATGCAGGTCGTTCAGCAGCCGCACCGTTTCCGGGTGGACACCGGAAGACCGTCCGTCGATGACGCGCTGGGCCTCCTCGTACGTCAGCCGATGCGACGAGCGGATTACCGTCTCGGCGAAGTCGCTGTCCACGCGTTGGCCGGATTCATCGTAGGTTATAAAGACGCTCTTGGCGTATCTCGGCTCGCCTTCCTGCAAGCTGCACACGCCGTTGGAAAGCACCTCCGGCAGCATCGGCAGCACGCGCCGGGGGAAATAGGTGCTCGTGCCACGCTCTTTGGCGTCGGCGTCGAGGTTTGTGCCCTCGCGGACGAAGTGCGATACGTCCGCGATATGCACGCCGAGCGTGGTCGTGCCGTCGTCGTTGTTGCGGACGCTTACGGCGTCGTCGTAGTCGCGGGCGTCCGGCGGGTCTATGGTTACCAGTGTCTCGTCGAAAAGCTCTCGCCGCCCGCGGGTGTCTTCACCGTCAAATTGTTCGATGGCTTTACGGGCGTCGGCCAGCGCTTCCTCGGAGAATTCCTCGGCCAGTCCGTGCGCGCGGATGACCGAGCGGGTCTCCACCTCCAGCTCGCCCTGGGCGCCCAGGTTCTCGACGATAACGCCCGTTGGCAGCTCGCCCTTCTTGGGGTAGGAGAGGATCTCGGCGACTACCTTGGTGCCTACCTTGGGACCGGCCTCGCCGACGTCCTTGATGACGATAGGAGTGGTCATCTCGCGCCCGTCGGGCATGACGAACCAGTAATCCTCGGCCTTTTCCAGCGTTCCTACGAACCGGTTCTCCCCGCGACGCAGTATCTCCACGATCTCGCCGCGATAGATGTCCTCGCCGTCCCGTCGGCCGCGGGAAGTAACCTTCGCGGTCACCTGGTCGCCGCTCATGGCTCCGGCGGTTGCCTCCGGCGGTATGAACAGGTCGCCGTGACTGTTGGGCGTCTCTGGAATAACGAAGCCGAACCCGCGCCGGTGGGCGCTGAAGAACCCCACGATGGTCCCCGACGGTTCCGGCAGCATAAGTGCGTTTTTCGCGCCCATCACCACCCGACCGGAGTCGCGGAGTATCTTGACGGCCTCACGGAAACTGCCGTATTCCTCTTCCGCCACGCCCATCTTGCGGGCGAGCTGGCGCGGTTTGAGCGGCTGATAGTGTTTGTCCGAAAGATATTTCAGAATGGCTTCAACGTACCGTTGCGACATATATTCATCCTTCTACGGAACGGTTGATTGCATATGTCCCTCAAACAAAGCATAAGCGAATCCGACCAATAAGACAAACGTCGCCTTGAGCTTGACGCTCTCCGGCGGGGGTGCTACGATTCTCCGCTCTTGCAGTCCCGGCTGCACAAACCCCCGCAGAGGAAGGAAGCGACCATCATGGCGAAGAAACATACAGCTACGTTGATTACCGGCGACGGGACAGGCCCGGAACTCGCCGAAGCCGCCCGCCGCTGCATCGACGCCGCATTGGAGAAGACCGACGGCGCCGGCGAAATCGAATGGACCGTATGTCCGGCGGGCGTGGACATCATGGAGACCGAGGGCACGCCGATGCCCGAGGCCACCATAGAGTCGGTCCGCAACACCGACGCCACGCTGAAAGCCCCCATCACCACACCCGTCGGCACGGGCTTCCGCTCGGTGAACGTCCTTCTGCGTCAGACGCTGGATTTGTACGCCTGCGTCCGCCCGTGCAAGAGTTACCCGGGCGTCCGCAGCCGATACGACAACATTGACGTCGTCATAGTCCGCGAGAATACCGAGGACCTGTACGCCGGCGTGGAGTTCGAGGTCGGCAAGCCCGCCACGGCCGAGATTATCGACGAAATCAACGCCCGCTGCTCCGACCGCAAGATAAACACCGGGCGGGACACCACGGGCGTGTCGATCAAGCCCATCAGCGTGGAGAACAGCGAGCGGATTATCCGCTTCGCCTTCGAGTACGCGCGCGCGAACGGCCGGCGGAAAGTCTCCACGGTCCACAAGGCCAACATCATGAAGCACACCGACGGGCTGTTCAAGCAGGTCGGCGAGCGCGTCGCGGGCGACTACGACGACATCGAGTTTGAGGAACGCCTCGTTGACAACATGGCGATGCAGCTCGTCCAGAAGCCCGAGTTGTACGACGTGATGGTGCTGCCGAACCTCTACGGCGACATAATCTCCGACCTCTGCGCGGGTCTTGCCGGCGGTCTGGGCGTGGCGCCGGGCGCCAACATAGGCGACAACGGCGCGGTCTTCGAGGCCACCCACGGAAGCGCCCCCAAATACAAGGGCATGAACAAGGTCAACCCCACGGCGCTTATCCTTTCGGGCATGCTCATGCTCCGCCACCTTGAGGAGCGCCCCGCCGCCAAGACGCTGGAAAATGCCGTAGCCGCCGTCATCGCCGAGGGCAGGAACGTCACCTACGACATGAAGCCCGACCGCAACGACCCCACGGCGGTCGGCACCAGCGAGATGGCGGATGCTATTATCGCGGCGATGAAGTAGGTAACCCCGAACCACAGTGGGGCGGGCTGTGCCCGCCTGCCGGCTGAGAGCCGTATCATTTGACCGCCGCGAGTATCTTCTCGACGAGCGTATCCCGGCCTGAGATTACTTCCATGCCGATAACGAGCTGCCAGACGGCCCTGCCGGCGGGTACACCCTGGAGCTTGACGTAATCCTTCTGCGTGGTGACGTGCAGATTCGCACGGCAGCCGCTTCTCTCCTGGCAGGACAGGCACAACCGTTCGACCGACTCGGCGTCATAGCGGAAGTGGTCGTCAAGCGGGTGTCGCGAGACCAACCGCACGCCGAGGTTCGATAGCATCACGAAAAAGCTGTCCGGGTCGGCGAGTCCGCAGAACGCGCACGCCATACGCCCCTGGAGGTCCGAGAGCGGTCGGCGGTTGCCTTGCTCGTCTATCGCGAACAAAGGCCGATGCGCTGCCACGTGCAGCGACGCCCGGGGCGCCAGTCGCTCGATGCGACGGATAAGGGCGGCCAGGTCCTGCTCCGCGGCTCCCTCGGCGTGTGTAACCACCACGGCGTCCGCGTCGCGCAACGCCCGCGGCGGTTCTCGCAGAAGCCCCCGCGGCAGGCAGTATCCGAAACCGAACGGGTTCGTCGCGCTGACCAGCACGATGTCGAGGTCGCGTCGCAGCCGGCGGTGCTGGTATCCGTCGTCCATCACCAGCACGTTTGCCCCGGCCCCGGCGGCGCGGGCGGCGCCGGCTACGCGGTCCGGCTCCACAACGACCGCCGCGGACGTCAGGTGTCGCAGCAACTCCGCCTCGTCGCTGCCGCCGTCGGTGGACTTGTACCCGCGCGTCAGGATCGCCGGTCGAAGCCCCGCCTCGCGCAGTTGCCTCACTACCCAGGCGGTCATGGGGGTCTTGCCCGTACCGCCGGTGGTGATATTGCCCACGCAGATGACCGGTACGCTCGCGCTGCGGGCCGGCAGCAGCCGGTGACGGTACGCCCAGCGGCGCAGGCGGACGGCGGGGCAGTAGCCCCAGCTTGCCAGGCGCATCGCGCCGCGCAGCACCGAAGCGCCCGCCCCGCGACGTCGGCCTCTCATAATCTCGCGTATGGTCTGTTCGTTCATCTCAGGTCAATATCGTACCGTCGGTGCGTTGCCCGCGGAAGCGCTGCTTCGCGCCATGATAGCGACGTATGGCGACCAGATGTCCGCATTTGTATTTCAGCTCCCTGCTGACCACGACCAGGCGCGACCGGCAGGGAGCGGATGTTGACGGACATCGGTTGATCGGTGGAAATTGACAGGAGCAATGAGGCGCGCGGCTGGTGCGGATTGCTTCGCCGCGTCAGGCCCGATAGAATCTCCCCGCTATGGACGCATTGCTTGAAAAGCTTGAGACGACCGGTTCGCCGCGTGTGGCGCTGGTGGGCGACTTCATGCTGGACCGCTACGTGTACGGCAATGCCGAGCGGATAAGCCAGGAAGGTCCCCTGCCCGTGCTGCGGGCGATTCGCGAGGAAACGCGCGTCGGCGGCGCGGGCAACGTAGCCGCCGGCATACTGGCACTGGGCGGGAAGGTCAGTTGCATCGGGGTCCTCGGGCAGGACGGCGCCGGGGAGGAACTTTTGCGGCTCCTTGCCGCCCGGGGGGGCGAGACGGCGTCTCTGCTGCGGTTGGCCGACCGCGGAACGACCATCAAGACCCGCTACATCGGTCTCACCCAGGGCCGCAACCGTCAGCAGATGCTCCGTGTGGACACCGAGACGGATGGACCTCTGGGCGATGAAGTCCGCGCTACGCTGCGTGCGGCATTGCGCGGGCGGATGAGCGAATACGACGTGCTCGCTCTGGAGGACTACGGCAAGGGCGTTATCTCCGAGCAGTTCGCCGCGGAGCTTATCGCCGAGGCGCGGGAGGCGTCCAAGCCGGTGGTGGTGGACCCCGCGCGGATTGCCGACTACGGCCGCTATCGCGGCGCGACGCTGTTGACGCCGAATCGCTTCGAGGCGGAGCTTGCCAGCGGCGTGCGGATAACCGACGACGAGTCGCTCCAGCGAGCGGCCGGTCAGATACTCCTGGCGGCCGCCGCCGAGGCGGTGGTCATCACGCTGGACAAGGAAGGCGCATACCTGCAGACAAGCGACGAGCAGGCCGGCCGACGGCTACCGGCGCGTCCGCGGACGGTTTACGACGGCACCGGCGCGGGCGATGCGGTGATGGCGATGCTCTCGGTCGCCGTCGGCGAGAAGATGAGCTACGCCG
The DNA here is from genome assembly GCA_046538345.1 of Phycisphaerae bacterium. GTDB lineage: Bacteria > Planctomycetota > Phycisphaerae > SM23-33 > SM23-33 > PUND01. The sequence continues at coordinate 4,519 of JBKHJB010000074.1, read as the reverse complement.
ACGCGGTGGCGCTTACCAACGTCGCCGGCGGGCTTGAGGTGGAGCGGTTCGGCGTTGTGCCCATCGAGCGGCAGGAAGTCGCCGAGGAGCTGCGGCGCATCATAGGTCTGCGCGGCGGAAAGACGATGAACCGCGACCGACTGAGCGACGAAGTCGCACGCCGCCGTGAGCGCGGCGAGACCATCGTTTTCACCAACGGCTGCTTCGACCTGCTGCACATGGGCCACGTTCGTTACCTCCAGCAGGCGCGGGAGCTGGGCAACTGCCTCATCGTCGCGGTCAACAGCGACGAAAGCGTTCGCCGGCTTAAAGGCCCGCGACGCCCGGTGATTGCCCAGGACGAACGCGCCGAGATGCTCGGCGCCCTGGAGTGTGTGGACTACGTGACCATATTCGACGAGGACACGCCGATACCGGTGCTGGAGCTGCTCCGTCCGGACGTGCTCGCCAAGGGCGGGACCACCGGCGAAGTCGTCGGACGGGACGTGGTAGAGGGCTATGGCGGAAAGGTGCTGACGCTGGATAAGATTGAAGGACCGAGCACGACGCGGATTATCGAACGCATCGTTGAAAGCACCGGCTGACTGACGCAGGACCACAGGACCGCGGAGCAAGCGGCGCTGCGTGCGATTCGAAACCGGCAGCGCATGTGCGGAATCGGAACGGCTCAGACCGTCGGCGGAGAAAATGAAATGGCGAACAAGGCCGTCTTCCTCGACCGCGACAACACGATCATCGAAGACCCCGGCTATCTCTCGGACCCCGCGGACGTGAAGCTGCTTCCGGGAGCGGACCTGGCGATAAAGTCGCTGCGGCAGGGGGGCTACAAGATCGTGGTGGTCACGAACCAATCCGGCGTCGCGCGGGGGCTGCTGACCGAGGAGCGGCTGGAGGAGGTACACGCCGAGCTTCGCCGCCGGCTCGACGAGCGAGGTGCGACGGTGGATGCCATTTACTACTGTCCCTATTTGCCCGACGCGCCCATAGACGAATACGCCGTGGACAGCGAGCTTCGCAAGCCCAGACCGGGAATGCTGCTCCAGGCCGCCGGGGAGATGGACCTGGACCTGCACAACAGTTGGGCCATCGGCGACGCGCCGCGCGACGTGGAGGCGGGTCGTCGCGCCGGCTGTCGGACCGTCCGTATCCGCACACCCCGGCCGAGCGGCAGCACCAACGGACACGAGGACCCCGTGCTTGCGGACTTCACCGTCCGCAACCTTGTGGACGCCGCTAGGGTGGTGCTGCGCGAGGGCGACCGCGAACCGGCCGAGACGCCCCCGGAGGAGGAATCGGCCGAGCGGCAAGCACCGCCGGAGCCGGCCCATGTGAGTGTCGAAGAGCCGGATAACCCCCAGCCGCCTTCGCATCAGCCGGGAAGGGAAGAAAAAACCCCGGAACCGGGCGGACAGCAGAGCGCCGCGGAGCCGTCGCAGCCGACGGATGAGCAGTGGTCGCCGCGCACCGGTTCTCAGGCGGCCGACGTTTCCACCATGTCCGACAGCGCGGTAAGGCGCGAGATTCTCCGGCATTTGCGGCAGTTCGTCCGCAGCAGCGAGGCAGAGGAATTCAGCTTGAGCAAGCTGTTCGCCGGCATCCTCCAGGTGCTGGTGTTCATGCCGCTGCTATTGTGTATATGGAAGATGCTCGGCGGCGAGTCGGAGTTCGCCCAGGCGGCGGTGTGGGCGCTGTTGGCGATACTGCTTCAGTTGATGGCGCTGACGTTTTTCATAATGCACCGAGGAAAATAGGACCGCGAGTGGCGGGTTCCGGACTGCGGATCCGCGGGAGCCGGGAATGCCGGAAAGCTCACATGTTGGAGGATAGGCCCATGCGACTTCGTTTGATCTCGACATTGTTGACCGTCCTGGTTCTTTTGGCGGCGTCGGGCTGTAAGAGCGCTTCGAAGGACCGGGAGGACCAGGACACGGGCGACCGGTCCGAATCCCCGGCGGTGGAGCTTTCCCTGCCGAAACCGGACAACGACGCGATGGATCCGGAATACGCCGAGCAGGCCGGCGAGCTTATCAACGGTGGAATCCGTTATCTGCTGAGTGTCCGCAACGACGACGGCGGCTGGGACATCGAGGGCGCCAACGAGCCGGCTATGACTGCCATGGCGATCAAGGCGCTTCTGAGACACCCGGACTTCGACGCCGACTCGCCCGTCGTAACCGAGGCGCTGGAGCGGATGCTCACCTACCGCCGGCAGGACGGCGGCATATACAATCCCGCCGAGGGGATGGCGAACTACTCCACGGCTCTGGCGGTGATGGCGCTGGCGGAGGTCAACAGGCCCGAATACAACGACGCGCTCCGCGAAGCGGTGGCGTATCTCCGGGGCATACAGATTGTCCCGGGGTCGGAATCGCCCGACGGTGAGACCATCGACGAGGACCATCCGTTTGTCGGCGGCGTGAGCTACGGCCGCCACGGACGACCGGACATGAGCAACCTCGGCATGTGGATGGAGGCGATGCACGAGGCGGGTGTCGATGGCGACGACCCGGCCATGCGGAGGGCACTTCGATTCGTGGAGCGTACGCAGAACCGCACCGAGTCCAACCCCATGGGCTGGGCCGAAGAGGGCACCGACGACGGCGGTTTCATCTATGCACCGGCCGTCGCGGGCGACCCGACCAGCGGCGAGTCCAAGGCCGGCACAGGTCCCGGTGGAAGAGGCCTGCGCAGCTACGGCAGCATGACCTACACCGGCTTCAAGAGCATGCTCTACGCCGACGTCGCCCGCGACGACGACCGCGTGCGGGCGGCCTTCGACTGGATCGGCCGCTACTGGCGGCTGGACAGCAACCCCAACATGCCCCGGATGCGTTCGCAGCAGGGTTTGTACTATTACTACAATGTGTTCGCAAAGGCGCTGCGGGCGTGGGGTGAGCCGGTTATCCGCGACGACGACGGCGAAGAGCACAACTGGCGCCGGGAGCTTATCGCGGCTCTCGCCGAGCGCGTCGAGGAGGACGGCTCGTGGTCCAACGACGCCGACCGCTGGCTGGAAGGGCATCCCGTGCTGTGCACCTGCTACGCCGTGCTGGCGCTTCAGGAGACGATGCGATAGCGGCTGCGGCGGACGTCGTTTCGGTCCGGACTCTGAGCTGCTCTGCGCGAGAAGTGCAGGCAAACGGGTGTATAAGCGGCGCTGTCTTGAATCGGCCGCGGCGATGCGTAGGGTAGGGGCTTCTTTGTTGCCGGCTCTATCGGAGAGACTTCTATGGAAATCAGGCCGTTTCGTGGCTGGAGATATCGACCCGACGACGGGGACGTTTCGGACCGCATCGCGCCTCCCTACGACGTGCTCGGACCCCAGGACAAGCGCGAGCTTCTGAGCCGTTGCGGGCACAATATCGTGGCGGTGGACCTGCCGCACGCACCGGCGAGCGAGTTGGGACCGGACGAGGATTACATAGCGGCCGCCAACGTGCTGGAGGACTGGAAGCAACAGGGCGTCCTGGCCAGCGAGGAAGCACCGGCGGTCTATGCCTACGAGCAAAGCTACACCTGCGGCGGGCGGACCTATCATCGCCGGGCGATGCTGTGCGGACTTCGTGCCACCCCGCTGGGTGAGGACGTGATACCCCACGAGCATACCTTCGCCGGACCCAAGGCCGACCGGCTGCGCCTGACCGAGCTGACCCGGACGCAGCTTTCGCCGATATTCGCGTTCCACGAAGACCCCCACGACGCCGCCGGGGCGCTGTGGTCGGCGTGCGAGTCGTGCCCGCCGGAGCTTAAAGGCCGGCTCGGCGACGTCGAGGAAAAGCTGTGGGTGGTGACCGACGAGAAGGTTATCGAGGCGGTCCGCGACGCTTTACGCGACCAGCCGGCGTATATCGCCGACGGACATCACCGTTACACGACCGGGTTGAACTATCGGGATCGGCTTGCGGAAGCCGGCGAGCTGACGGAAGACCACGAGGCGAACTTCATCTTCTTCGCCCTGGTGCCCCGGACCGACCCGGGACTGCTGGTGCTGCCGACGCATCGAGTTTACAGTCGCCTGGGCGGGGACTTCTCGCTGGACAGGTTGGCGGCGGTGGCGGATGAGTTTGAATGGCGGCGGCATGAGGCGTCCGAGGAGATACTTGCCGATCTCCCCGGCTTGCTGCGGGAATCGCCGAAGCACACGTTCGTTTTTACGGACGGCGATAGTGTGTGGACGGCGACGCTGCGGAGCGCCGAGGCGATGGTCCAGGCCGCCGGCGACCAGCCCAAGCCCTGGCGGGAGCTGGACGTGGCTATTTTCCAGAAGCTCATCGCCGAGAGGCGCCTCGAGCCGGCGGGCAGAGATGCTACGAGTATCGACTACACGCCCGATGCGGCCGATGCGGCCGGCAGGTGCGTCCGCGGTGAGGCGGACCTGGCGTGCATACTGCCGGCGACGCCGATAGAGGCCGTCGAAGCCGTCGCTGACGCAGGCGCGTCCATGCCGCACAAGAGCACGTACTTCTATCCCAAGCTGGCGACGGGGATGGTGCTCAAGCCGCTCCAGTAGCCGGGCGTT
>JBKHJB010000073.1:0-10636 GCA_046538345.1 Phycisphaerae bacterium | reverse complement strand
CACTTACGCTGGACAATGTGCCGATACCGAAGGAAATCTCCCGCATCGAGTGGACGCTCGATGAGATAGCCAAGGGCGGCTACAGCCACTTCATGGAAAAGGAGATATTCGAGCAGCCCGAGTCGGTGCGGATGTGCCTTCGCGGACGGTTGGACCGGCGCGACCGTCGGATACAGCTCGGAGGGCTGGAGTCGGTGGTGCGGACACTCGCGCGGACCCGCAAGCTGATTATCACCGCCTGCGGAACCGCCTGGCACGCGGGACTGGTGGGCGAGTTCCTCTTCGAGGACCTCTCGCATATTCCCACAGAGGTGGAATACGCCAGCGAGTTCCGCTATCGCAACCCGATTATCGAGGACGGGACCAGCGTAATCGCCATCAGTCAGTCCGGTGAGACGGCCGACACGCTGGCGGCACTGCGCGAAGCGAAGGACAAGGGCGCCCTGGCAATGGGGATCGTCAACGTGGTCGGCTCGACGATTGCGCGCGAAACCGACGCGGGCGTGTACCTACACGCCGGTCCGGAAATCGGCGTCGCCAGCACCAAGGCGTTCACCTGCCAGCTCATCGTCGAGACCATGATGGCGCTGACGCTGGGCAGGCGCCGCCTGATGTCCCAGCAGGCGATGGACGAGTACCTCGAAGAGCTGGACGCCATACCCGAGAAAATGTCGCAGGTCCTGGAGCAGTCCGAAACCATCCGGCAGGTGACGGCCGACCATATCGACCGGGAGAACTGGCTGTTCCTCGGACGGGGCTACAACTACCCCGTCGCGCTTGAAGGGGCGCTGAAGCTCAAGGAGATAAGCTACATACACGCCGAGGGTCTGCCCGCCGCGGAGATGAAACACGGTCCGATCGCCCTGATACACGAGGGGATGCCGGTGGTGTTCGTCGCCCCGCGGTGCGCGACCTACGACAAGATCGTCAGCAATATCGAAGAGGTCCGCGCCCGCAAGGGACGAATCATCGCCATCGCCACCGAAGGCGACGAGGAAATCCGCCGTTATTCAGACCATGTATTCTACATTCCCGAGGCGCCGGCCGCTCTGCAGCCGCTGCTTACGGTCATCCCGCTGCAACTGCTGGCATACCACGCGGCCGTCGCACGCGGATGCAACGTCGATAAGCCCCGCAACCTCGCCAAGAGCGTGACCGTGGAGTGATTGCCGATTGGTGACTGACCATCAACGGTTGCCGCTCAGGTAAAGAACTCCGCCATCGCCTCGGCCGCCTGGCGGGCGAACTTGCCGGGGTGATCCGGTCCGTAGGGCACGTACTGCTGTTTTTCGCGGTTCCACCACATGTGGCGGCTGAACTCCACGGTGTGAGCGATGGGGTTGCCGGTCAGATCCATGAAGCACGCCTTGAAGGTCCTGCCTCCGGCGGTGTGTTGCCAGTAATTGCCCGGCTTCTCGTGGTCGGTGCGGGCGAGCATGTGGTCCACGAACTCTTTCTGTCGTGCGGCTGTTTGCTCGCCGTGGTCCTCGGGACTGCTGACGGTGTACGCCCCGCCGGAATCGTCGGCCATATGCCAGCCGTTGTGCAGATCCAGCCCGGCGACGTAACGCCTCCCTGACTCCAACTGTTTTCGCAGGAACCCCTCGACGGCCCGGACTTCAGGCCAGGTCAGATCCCGCCAGTCACGGTTGGGGTTTTTGGCTCGCAGCTCCCCGGGCGGGTGGGGGTCGAGCATTATCCCAGGTCCGTAGAACACCGCGTCCACATCGACGACCGGGGCAAAGTGGAATGCCAGTTTGCGGCGAAGCTCCCGGCCCGGCGAGCCGCTTAGCAGGTGGCGGATCATGGCGTCGATGACCAGCGGTCCGCTGAACTCCGTTACGTGCTGGTAGCCCTGCAGGTACACGGTGGGCGCATCGGGACCGGCGTCGGATTCAAGCAGCACGGCCGATACGGGCAGACCCGCCTGGGAAAGCCCCAGCGTCCGGACGCAGCCCGGCTCGGCACGCTCGGCGTCGCCAAGAAGCGCCGCGAGGCGGTCGGCGGTGTAGGGCTTCTGCGTTACGAGATATATGTCACGTCCCGTTCCGCGGATCGGCACGCTGACGGTCCGGTCGTCGGTAAGCTCCACGCCCTCTGCCCGGCGGAAGGCGGCCATATCGTCGCTCAGCAGGCAGATTTTCGGCAGGACCTTCGCGAAGGAGTCGTACTCGGTTTCGCGGCGGAGTTTTTCCTCGTCGGCGTTGGGCAGGTCCTCGGCGGTGAGAATCCTGGGCCAGTGTATATCGAGGGTTATCTCCTCGTCGGCCGGGAGATTCTCTATGCGGACGCAGAAGTAGAACCACTGGCAGCCCGAGCGCGTAGCGAACGGTCGGCAGGTGAAGCGGCGTTCTGCTGTGCGGACAACACGGCAGGGCATGCCGGCGTGGAACTGGTTGTTTATACGGATTGCGTCCGACCAGCTTGTTTTGTATTCTGTCATGCGGGCTGTTTACCCCAGTCGTTCGGACGTTTCAAGCGGCGTTTGCCGGCGCGACGTGGAAGGTGCGGAGAAAAGTTCCGCGTCGAGTCGAAAAACCTTTTGACAGGTGTTTTTGGGCTTGTATATTGAACGGTCCGTTTTCCGGCCTATGGGACCCGTGCACCCTTAGCGGGCAGGTGGGAAACCGAGGTCGGCTGAGTCGCCCGCTGCTGTAGCTCAGTGGTAGAGCGCGTCCTTGGTAAGGACGAGGTCATGGGTTCGACCCCCATCAGCAGCTTAGCAGCGGTCGATGCCGGCCGCGTTGGACATAAAAAAAGCGCAGGGGCGCGCCGCGAGTTATACAGGCCTGCCCCGTACCGAGGCGTCGGTGGTTGCAGACCGGTCGCGGCCAAGTGGATGCGTTGAGATCCGCCAGCAGAGGAAAGGTTTTTCGCGGGCCACGCGGCGGCGAGGTTCGTGAGCAATAAAAAGGTAACCAAGGGCAAATTCATCAGGCAAGAGGAGCACGAGGAATGGCCAAGGAAGTCTTCACAAGAACCAAGCCGCACGTGAACGTAGGAACCATCGGGCACGTGGACCACGGCAAGACCACGCTGACGGCGGCGATGACGATGGTCCTGGAGAAAAAGGGTCTGAGCACGTTCCGCAGCTACGATGACATCGCCAAGGCATCGGAATCCCAGGGTCGCCGCGACCCGACGAAGATTCTGACCATCGCGACCTCCCACGTGGAGTACGAGTCGGAGAACCGGCACTATGCTCACGTGGACTGTCCGGGTCACGCCGACTACGTCAAGAACATGATTACCGGCGCCGCCCAGATGGACGGGGCGATCCTGGTGGTCTCGGCGGCCGACGGTCCGATGCCCCAGACCCGCGAGCACGTGCTGCTGGCAAGGCAGGTAAATGTGCCGGCTCTGGTGGTGTTCCTGAACAAGTGCGACCTCGTCGACGACGAGGAGCTGCTGGAGCTGGTGGAGCTGGAAGTCCGCGAGCTGCTGAACCGCTACGACTTCGACGGCGACAACGTTCCGGTAATTCACGGTTCGGCGACCAAGGCGATTGAGTCCCCCGAGGACGAGGCCGCCAACAAGCCGATCATGGACCTCATCGAGGCGCTGGACACGGCCATCCCCGAGCCGGAGCGCGAGGTGGACAAGCCGTTCCTGATGCCGGTCGAGGACGTCTTCAGCATCAAGGGTCGTGGTACCGTGGGTACCGGCCGGATCGAGCGAGGCGCCGTTCACGTCGGCGACCAGATTGAGGTCGTCGGACTCGGCGACACCCGCAAGACCGTCGTTACCGGCGTTGAGATGTTCAACAAGACCCTGGACGAAGGCCAGGCCGGCGACAACGTGGGCTGCCTGCTGCGTGGTATCGAGAAAGAAGACCTGGAGCGCGGGCAGGTTCTCGCCAAGCCCGGAAGCATCACCCCGCACCATAAATTCGAGGGCGAGGTATACGTGCTGACGAAGGAAGAGGGTGGGCGGCACAGCCCGTTCTTCACCGGGTACAGGCCCCAGTTCTACTTCCGTACGACGGACGTGACCGGCACGATCAAGCTCAAAGACGCCGAGATGTGCATGCCGGGCGACAACGTGACCATGGAAGTGGAGTTGCTCCACACGCAGGTCGCGATGGAAGAGGGTCTGCGGTTCGCGATTCGCGAAGGCGGACGCACGGTCGGCGCCGGCGTCGTGACGAAGATCCTGGAGTAACCGATGGCTAAGTCGCAGGCGCGGGATTACGTGTGGCTGCAGTGCGGCGAGTGCAAGGATCTGAACTACCGCACCGAGGTGAAGGTGCGCGGCGGAACGCCGAAGCTTTCGCTTCGTAAGTATTGCCCGCGCCAGCGCAAGCATACGGATCATAAGGTCAAGCGCAAATAGCGATTGACCGGCCCGATATGAACATCAGCGCCGTCGGCGCCGGACCCCACCGGCGCCGACGGTGAATACGGCAGTAGCTCAATTGGCAGAGCAGCGGTCTCCAAAACCGCAGGTTGGGGGTTCAAGTCCTCCCTGCCGTGTTGGGCGAGCGGCCGTGCCGACTGACCGGCGGTCGCCGTCTTTAAGTCGCCACAGGACCGCGGATATATCTGCCGGGACGTTCGCAGAACGACACTTGACCTGCGAGACCTGTGGCGTGTTTCGTATGGCTCGCCGCCGAAACGGACGGGCCTGACAGGAAAATGCAGGCCCGCCAGCGGGTCCGCGGAAGGTAAGCCAGAGTGGCCAAGATACACTTTTACAAGCGGAACCAGGGCAAATACACCCGGATGATCACGCTTGTCAGCGTGCTGGCGATAGCCGCCACCGGTGCGTATCTGCTGGGCGCCAGGACGCTGGTGCGTATGCCGGTTCATTGGCGGTTCGGCATACCGCTGGCGGTGGTGCTGGCCGTGGGACTGGGGATGCTGTGGATAATCAACCGGCCCAGCAGTGCGGACTTCCTGATCGCCACCGAAGGCGAGATGAAGAAGGTTTCCTGGTCCAGCCGCAAGGAAGTGATCGGCTCGACAAAAGTGGTCATCGTGACCACGCTGATAATGGCCGCGGTGCTCTTCGCCGTGGATATGGTTTTTGCCTGGGCGTTTAACGCCATAGGCGTCATGGGCGGGCAGCAGTAACGGAAGATGAAGACGGAAAGGGCCGGTATGGCCAAGCAGTGGTTTGTTCTACGGGTGGCCTCGAATCGCGAGGGCCGTGTGCGCGATGCACTCGAGCGCAAGGTCAAGATCGAGGGGCTCGAGGACAGGATAGGGCGCATCCTCGTGCCGACGGAGCGCCGCCCGACCCCCCGCGGCGGACGCGGCGAGAAGAAATACGTCGAGCGCAAGATGTACCCCGGTTACGTCTTCATCGAGATGGAAGTGGACGAAGATGGCAATATCGGCGAGAGACCGTGGTTCCTCATCAAGGAAACCGCGGGCGTCGGAGACTTTGTCGGCTCGGCCGGCAAGCCCACGCCGATGGACTCCTCCGACGTAGATAAGATGCTCATGCAGGTGGAAAAGGCCGAGGAAGGCGCCCCGGTTTCGGTGGAGTTCGCCAAAGGTGACACCGTCAAGGTCAAGGAAGGCGCTTTCGAGAACTTCGAGGGAGTGGTTGACGAGGTGCTCCCGGATAAAGGCGTGGTTCGTGTAGTAGTGACGATTTTCGGTCGGCCGACGCCGGTCGAGCTGGAATTCTGGCAGGTGGAAAAGGAATAGCGCCCCCGCGGGGCGAGGACGGCGAGTAGTCATGGCCAAGGAAATAGCCGCAAAAATAAAACTTCAGGCAGCCGGCGGACAGGCGACCCCCGCGCCGCCGATAGGTCCGGCGCTGGGTCAGCACAACGTGAACATCGGGCAGTTTGTCTCGCAGTTCAACGAGCGAACCAGCGACCTTGCGGGCATGCCCGTACCGGTGGTGCTGACTGTCTATGCCGACCGCAGCTTCACGTTCGAGGTCAAAAGCCCGCCGGCGGCGGCACTTCTGAAAGAGGCCGCCCAGATAGCCAAGGGCTCCGGCGTGCCCAATACCGAGAAGGTCGGGCAGGTGACTCCGGACCAGATCCGCCAGATAGCCGAGCGCAAGTTTGCGGACCTCAACGCCCGGGACGTCGAGCAGGCCTGCCGGATAATCGAAGGCACGGCCCGGTCGATGGGCATCGAGGTCGCCAAGAGCGGCGCCAAGCCGGCTGAGCCGCAGCCGGCCGAAGACGAAACGACCGAAGCGGCCCAGAGCTGAATAGATACCGTCGCAGAGGCGGCGGGGCCTGACCACGGGCTTTGATACGTGGGAGTTTCGGGAATATCTCCGGAACGACAGGAGTGAAGCGGATGTCATTGAAAAAGTCTCGACGCTACCAGGAGTGTCTCGAAAAGGTCCCCGAAGGAAAGGTTTCCGTCCCGGAAGCCGTTAAGGCCGTCAAGGCCATGGATGGCGCAAAGTTTGACCAGACGGTGGAACTTTCCTTAAGTTTGGGGCTGAACCCTCGTCAAGCGGACCAGAACCTGCGCGGCTCGGTGTCGTTGCCGCACGGTATCGGCAAGACTCGTCGGGTAATCGCCTTCTGCGAGGGCGAGGACGTGGAAAAGGCCAAGGAAGCCGGCGCTGTCGAAGCGGGCAGCGACGAGCTGGTCGAGAAGATCGAAGGCGGCTGGATGGAGTTCGACGTGGCGGTCGCCGACCCGCAGGTGATGAAGAAAATATCCCGTCTTGGTCGGGTGCTCGGTCCGCAGGGGCTGATGCCTTCACCCAAGGCCGGCACGGTAGTGGAAGACGTTGCCACCGCCGTGAGGGAATATTCGGCCGGGAAGGTGGAGTACCGCACCGATACCGGTGGGAACATCCACGTTCCGGTCGGAAAGACCAGCTTCGAGGACCAGAAGCTGGTGGAGAACACTAACGCGATGCTGGACATGGTGCGGCGGATGCGTCCGTCGAGTGTGAAAGGCACATACATGCGTCGGGCCACACTCTCGGCGACTATGACGCCGTCGGTGGACCTGGACCTGACCGTTCGCACCATCAGCGGAGGCAACGGCGATGAGTAAACCCGTCAAGGAAATGATGCGCCAAAATCTCTCCCGGCGGCTTCAGGGAGTGGATTCACTGGCGTTGGTGGATTTCACCGGCGTGGACGCGACTGCGACGAACCAGATTCGCGGTCGATTGGCCGAGAAGAGCATCCACATGATGGTGGTTAAGAACTCCCTTGCCCGGCAGGCGTTTCGCGACGCCGGTCTGGAGCAGGCGGGCCGACTGCTGCGTGGCCCGTGCGCAATCGCCTACGGAGACGATTCCGAGACCGTCGGCGTGGTGTCGGTAGTTCGCGAGCTGTTGGACATCCGCAAGGAACAGCCGAATCTCGGCGTAAAGGCGGCGTTGCTGGAGGGCGAGGTCTTCGGCTCCGACCGGGTCGAGGAGCTCAGCGAATATCCGACGCGGGAAGAGGCCATCGGCAGGATTACCGGTGCGCTTATGGCCCCGGCGGCGAACCTCTCGGCGGCGCTGCTGGGTGGCGGCAGCACCCTTGTCGGCATCCTCAAGAGCATCGAGGAAAAACAGGGCGGCGACGAATCGGCCGAACAGGCCGCGTAACCGTCCCGCAAATATAGCAATAACTATCGGCTGCGGATTGGTCCCGACTGCTCGGGATTAAATGAGACCAGCGGGGTCTCGCCTATCAGGCCGGGTGAACGCGTAGAATGGAGTTGGATACAATGTCGGAAGAAGCAACGACTGAAGCCCCGGAGACGCAGGAAGAACAGCAGGAGCAGAAAGAGTTTTCCGCGGAGATCAAGGAACTTGGAGACAAGCTTTCCGGACTGACCTTGAAGGACGCGGTTGACCTGGCGGACTACCTCAAGAGCGAGTACGGCATCGAGCCGGCCGCCGGTGGCGCCGTGATGATGGCCGGTGGGCCCGCCGGAGGCGGCGAAGCCGAGGAAGAAGAGGAACAGACCAGCTTCGACGTCGTCCTCAAGGACGTCGGCGACAAGAAGATCCAGGTCATCAAGGCGGTCCGCGCGTTGACAAACCTGGGACTGAAAGAAGCCAAGGACCTGGTCGAGGGCGTTCCCAAGGCGGTCAAAGAGGGCGTCTCGAAGGAAGAGGCCGACGAGGCCAAAAGCCAGTTGGAAGAGTCTGGCGCCACTGCCGAGGTGCAGTAGCCCCACGAGCCGTGAACGCTACAATTTGATTTGCCCGTGCGACCTTTCGGCAGATGCCGGGCCGGCTGCGGGTCGGGCGGTTGTGGATTCACCGCGGTGGGCCGGTGAGAGGGAACTCTCTGCGCGCCCGGCATTCCGTTTGCATCGTCCTGTGCAACACGATACGATAGGATAACGCTCATGTTCCGAATGGATAGGGTCAGAGACTTCTCGAAGGTCGGCGATTCCGCGCCGATTCCGGATCTGATCGCGCTGCAGCAGGGCAGCTACGATCGCTTCCTGCAGGCCGATAGCGACCCGGAAAAGCGCAAGAACGACGGCCTTGAGGCGCTGCTGAGGGAAATCTTCCCCATCGTCAGCTACGACGAGAAGATGACCCTTGAGTACCTCTATTATGAGCTTGGTGAGCCAAGGCACACCCCGGACGAGTGCCGGGACCTGCGGCTGACCTATGGGCGCCCCCTGCGCATCCATTGCCGCCTCAGCCGCAAGGACTCCAAGGAGGTCCTCGAGGAGAGCATCTACCTCGGAGAGGCGCCGATCATGATCGGCGGCGGGGAGTTCATCATCAACGGCGCCGAGCGGGTCATCGTCTCGCAGCTTCACCGCTCGCCGGGCGTGGACTTCACCGTGGAGATGCAGGAGACGGACCGTCCGCTGCACGGGGCGCGCATCATCCCCGAGCGCGGTAGCTGGATCGAGCTGGCCGTGTCCAAAAAAGACGCCATCACCATGCGGATCGACCAGTCCGGCAAGATCCCGGCGACCATGTTCGTCCGGGCGCTGGACGAGCAATACGGCACGGACTCCGCGATTATCCGGCTGTTCTACGAGACCAAGAAGGTTTCCGCGAACAATCTGACTCCGCAGATGTACCTCGTGGAGGGGTTCGTCGATCCCGATACCGGTGAGGAACTTGTTCCCGCCGGCGGACAGATTGGCGAGGCGCTGACAAGGATCGTCTCGGGAACCACCGGAAAGCTGGAGGTCATCGAGAACCCCGGCGATCCGTTGGTCCTCAATACCCTCTCGGAAGACCCCGCCGACAGTCACGAAAACGCTCTGCTGCGGCTTTACATGCGGCTGCGTCCGGGTAACCCGCCGCAGCTCGACAAGGCCAAGGCGCTGTTCGAGGAAAAGTTCCGCGACGAGAACCGCTACCGGCTCGGCAAGGTCGGAAGGTTCCGCGTGAACCGGAAGTTCCACCAGAACATCTCCGAAGACGAGATGATTCTGCTCGCCGACGACTTCATCAACACGCTGAAATACATCCTGGCGCTGCGGGTCGGCGAGGGCGATGTCGACGACATCGACCACCTCGGCAACCGGCGCCTGCGGACCATCGACGAGCTTGCCAGCGAGGAGTTGCGGAAGGGTTTCCTGAAGCTCCGCCGCACCGTCCAGGAGCGGATGAGCTTGAAGGACCCCAATGAGCTGAGCAAGATCGCCGAGCTGGTCAACTCCAAGAGCGTTTCGTCGGCGATGGATTACTTCTTCGGCCGCGGCGAGCTGAGCCAGGTCGTGGATCAGCAGAACCCGTTGGCGCAGTTGACTCACGAGCGCCGTCTTTCGGCGCTTGGCCCGGGTGGTCTGAACCGTAAGCGAGCGGGCTTCGAGGTCCGCGACGTTCACATCAGTCACTACGGCCGGGTCTGCCCCATTGAGACGCCGGAAGGCAACAACATCGGTCTGATTACGTCCATGGGCATCTATGCAGACGTGGACGAGTACGGCTTTTTGACCACTCCCTACCAGGTCGTGGAAAACGGCAAGGTGGAAGGGAAGGTAGCGCCCCTGCGTGCCGACGAGGAGATGGAGGCCACGCTGGCGCCGCCGAACATTCTTGAGCGAACCGGCGACGGCAAGGCCAAGCTGCCCAAGGATCAGGTCCTCGCCAGGGTCAACGGCGAACTGCGCCTGGTGGACTCCAAAGACGTTCATTATGTGGATGTTTCGCCGAAGCAGACGGTGGGCGTTTCCGCGGCGTTGATCCCATTTTTGGAGCACGACGACGCCAACCGTGCCCTGATGGGCTCCAACATGCAGCGCCAGGCAGTTCCGCTGCTGCGGACCGAGCCGCCACTGGTGGCGACCGGTCTGGAGCACTCGGTGGTCCAAAACTCCGGTATGGTCGTCAAGGCGCAAAAGGGTGGCACCGTCACCTACGTGGACGGCTCGCGGATAGTCATTAACAATACCGACGAGTACCAGCTGCGGAAGTTCGCCAAGCTTAACGAGCGTGCGTGCCTGAACCAGAAGCCGCTGGTGCGCGAGGGTCAGCGCGTCAAGAGCGGCGAGGTAATCGCCGACGGCTCGGCGACTTCGCAGGGCGAGCTGGCGCTGGGGCGGAACGTGCTGGTCGCGTTCATGCCCTTCGACGGTTACAACTTCGAGGACGCCATCCTCATTTCCGAGGAGCTGGTCAAGGACGACGTGTTCACCTCGGTTCACCTTGAGGAATACGAGGTCGAGGTGCGCGAGACCAAGCTGGGTCGCGAGGAGTTCACCCGCGATATCCCCAATGTCTCGGAAAA
>JBKHJB010000072.1:0-10705 GCA_046538345.1 Phycisphaerae bacterium | reverse complement strand
GAGCCGTCGGTGGCATTTCCAGTACAACGCCTCGGCGCACATCAGCGCCGTTCGGAGAATCGTCGCAGGGCTTTCCGTGCCGTCGGCCGCCGAGGTTCTCAAACCATTCATAGCGGATGCCGCTATCGGCAAGCAGCTTCTGAAGCTCCGAGCGGTTGAAGTGCGGAAACTTACGCGAGCCGGGGTAGCGGCGGACGTCCGCGATCGCTGTCGTGGCGATTTCGTCGAATGCGCTAATCTTGCGAACAGCAAGCCCAGCCATTTGAATGGCTGGGCTTCGCATCGGATCGCAATAGCAAGCTCAACAGTCGGACAAACCAGGCGCCTGCGTACTCGTTAATCCCTCACTCGTGAAATCGCTGTTAAATTCGTGTAATTCGTGGTCTCTACGCCCGAACCCGCCAAGGCGCCTATCGACCGCTGTCGCCGCTTAGTACGTGTCCACCAGACTGCGGACGCGGAGTTTTTTGCGGAACTGTGCCGCAGAGAGCTTCCCGCCCGGACGGACCGTCACCTCGTGCGTAACTCCGGGCCAGAGGTGGAAGAAATTGTCGCTGAACTGCGCGTCGGAACCGGTAAGCTCCAGCCAGGTCCACAACGCGGGCCGGCGGGCTTCCAGCCGGACGGTGAAGGTTCCGTCGGCTTGCTTCCCGGGCTGGATTTTGAACTGCGGGTCCTCAAGCTCCATGCGCTTGGGCTTGGCGAAGGTTCCGCAGGTCGTGGAGGCCACATCGCCGCCGCTCTGAAGTGCCGCGAAGAGCAGCAGGTCGTCCGGGCCGTATTCGCTCAGCGGGTCGCGCAGGTCCAGCCGAGCCGCCCGGACGTCTTTGGCCGGCTTGCATTCGACCTTTTCAGCATCGGCCGCCAGAATTTCCCCGCACGGACGGACCAGCGTCCAATGCACTTGGGCGGACTTTGGCTCGGCAAGGTCGCTGGTAACGTGCAGGTCTATGCGCCCCCGCTCGGTGTCTTCCTCTGCGCTTAGCAGCAGAGGCGCGAAGAATCTCTTGGCGCCGTATTGCAGCGCCTTCCATCTGCCCTCGCAGTCGATGCTCGACCAGCTCGCCGCTGGCCAGCAGTCGTTGAGCTGCCAGTAGATAGCCCCCATGCAGCGAGGCATGTTCCGCCGCCAGTGTTCCACGGCGTACTGTATGCCCAGCAGTTGCAGTATCTGGCTGAGCCACAGCAGGTTGTCGAAGTTCGTCGGCATGCGGAACCAGGACGCCATGTATTGGAGAATCGCGTCGTTGCCGATGCCGCTCCGCTGGTGGTGCTCCATGACGGGGCTGGTGACGTTGCGGTCGCGCTTCTCGGTGAACTTGCGCGTGGTCCGCGGCTGGGGGAAGCTCTGGAATCCGAACTCGCTGCAGAAGCGGTGGAAAGCGCCGCGATACCACTCGAAAGGTTGCCTTCCGTGCCAGACGGCCCAGAGGTGTGCATCGCCCCAGCGGGGGTCGCTGTGTCTGTGTCGGTCGCCGCGCGGCGAGTGGGCGCTGCTTGGCCAATACGCCTGCTCCGGGTCGAGCTTGCGGCAGATATTCGGAAGGAGCTTGTCGAACAGGGGTTTGTAGTCGTCCCAGCTCATGGAGCTTTCGGTCCACTTATCGGCGACCAGTCCCTGCTCCAGCTCGTTATTCCCGCACCACAGGGCGACGCAGGGATGGTGCCGCAGGCGGCGGACGTTCTGGTCGGCTTCTGCGGCGACGTTGTCCATGAACGACTCATCGAACGTCGGATACGTCGAGCAGGCGAACATGAAGTCCTGCCAGACGCACAGCCCCAGCTCGTCGCAGAGGTCGTAGAACTCGTCCTGCTCGTATATCCCGCCGCCCCATACGCGGAGGAAGTTCATGTTAGCGTCGGCCGCACTTTGCAGGAGTTGGCGATAGCGCCGCGGCGTGACGCGATTCTGGAACACGTCGGCCGGTATCCAGTTGGCGCCTTTTGCGAAGAAAGCCCTGCCGTTGACGCGAAAGCGGAAGCTCTCTCCCCAGCGGTCCTTGCGGCGGTCCAGCTCCAGCTTCCGCAGTCCGATGCGGCGACTTGCCCGGTCCAGCGGCTCCGAGTCGTGGTCCTTCAGCTCCACCTGAACGTCATAGAGTGGCTGCTCGCCCATGCCATTGGGCCACCAGAGCTTGGGGGAGCCGATGCGTATCTTCGTCTGCCCCCGGCCGGCTTTGAGCCGGACGGTGCGGCGGGCGAGTTCCTTGCCCTCAAAGCTTACCACAGTCTCGGCCGAGGCCTGTATGCGTGCGACGGTATCGGCCGATACGTCCACTGTCAGCGTAACGCCGCCGCGTGTGTGCTTCTGGCGGATGTGCACGTCCTCCAGTCGGGCCTTGCTGAAGCCCAGAAGCTTGATAGGCCGCCAGATACCGCAGGTTACCAGCATCGGTCCCCAGTCCCAGCCGAAGTTGCACTGCTCTTTCCTCAGCCAGGCGGCACAGCCGGTCTTATGATCGTGACCCCAGTATGGCAGGGGGCGCTGCCGCTGGCGTTTCTCGACATACTCCTGGGCGGAAGCGAAGGTTATCTCGATGGTGTTCTCGCCGGCGCGGAGCAGCTTGCCCACATCGAACTCCCATCGGCGGAACATGTTGTCTGCTTGGCCGACGCGGCGGCCGTTGATTTTGAGCCCTGCCAGCGTGTCCAGACCGTCGCATTGCAGCAGAATCCGCCGGTGGTCCAGAAGTTCTTCGGGTACTTTGAAATCGCGGGAATACACCCAATCCGCCCGGCCGACCCACTGGACGCGGCGCTCGTCATCGCGGTGGAAGGGGTCTGGGATCTCGCCGGCTTCCAGAAGGTCTGTGTGTACACAACCCGGTACAGAAGCTGCAATTATGCTCCGTTCGCCCTTTCGACGGAGCTCCCATTTCCCGCAGAGATCAAGTAAATGCATAGTGTTCTCCTTTGAGCGGGTATGATAAGCTACCGTCCGGGGGGTCGAAAGAGTGTACTTCGGCGAGGGCGTTTACCATGGCATGAGTTTTCGTTATGCTCTCTGCAAGCCGCACTGATGAGCGGTTTAACCATAGACCGGAGGTGAGCCAGATGACCGACGAGCACATTACCGAGGACCGCGAGCAGGCGTTTTTGGACGAGATGACCGAGGTGGTCGAGCGTAACGACCGCATCGACACCAGTCTCTACCCACGGTTCCAGGTCAAGCGCGGGCTGCGGAACGCCGACGGTACGGGCGTTCTGGTCGGACTGACCGAGATCGGCGACGTGCACGGGTATATCCTCGACGAGGGCGACAAGATACCCGTCGAAGGTCGCCTGCGCTACCGTGGCATCGACGTGACCGAGATCGTCAACGCCTGCAAGGCCGAGGACCGCTTCGGTTTCGAAGAGACCGCCTACCTGCTGCTATTCGGCCAATTGCCCGATGGCGACCAGCTCAAGAGCTTCCACCGACTGCTGGGTCAGAAGCGCGTGCTCCCGGAGGGCTTCACCGAGGATATGATTCTCGCCGCGCCCAGCAGCAGCATTATGAACAAGCTCGCGCGTAGTGCGCTGGCGTGCTATTCCTACGACGACAACCCCGACGACACCAGCATCCGAAACGTCCTGCGTCAGTCCGTCGAGCTGGTCGCGCGGTTCCCGACCATGATCGCCTACGGCTATCAGGCCAAGGCGCACTACTACCAGGAGCAGAGCTTATATATCCACCATCCCGAGCCGGACGACAGCACGGCCGAGAATATCCTCCGGCTGATCCGACCGTCGCAGCAGTACACCCCGCTGGAGGCGCGCATGCTGGACATGTGCCTTACGCTGCATGCCGAGCACGGCGGTGGTAACAACTCCACCTTCACCACACACGTGATAACCTCAGCGGACACGGACACCTACTCGGCTATCGCCGGGGCGGTCGGCTCATTGAAGGGCAGCAAGCACGGCGGAGCGAACGTCCGCGTCATCAACATGGTGGAGGACATAAAGGCCAACGTCTCGGACTGGACGGACGAAGGCGAGCTGGCCGAATACCTCACCCGCATCCTGCACAAGGACGCGTTCGACCGCACCGGGCTTATCTACGGTATGGGGCACGCCGTCTATACGCTCAGCGACCCCCGCGCCGTGATGCTCAAGGAAGAAGCCGCCGAGCTGGCGAAGGAAAAGGGCATGGAGGACGAGTACCAGCTCTATCTGAAGCTGGAGGAGCTGGGCCCGAAAGTGTTCCACGATGTGAAAAAGAGCGATCAGCCCATAGCCGCCAACGTGGACTTCTACTCCGGGTTCGTTTACAGCATGCTGGGCATCCCGACGGACCTCTACACGCCGCTGTTCGCCGCGGCCCGTGTGGCGGGCTGGTGTGCGCACCGGCTGGAGGAGATCGTCAGCGGTGGGCGAATCATTCGGCCGGCTTACAAGAATATCCTCGGCCGGCGGTCCTACGTCCCGGTGGCGGATCGCGGCTGAGCGTATCAGCCATCGGCCGCCATTTGCGAGGCCTGCTGGGCAAGCGCCAGCGCGTCGCGTCCGTGCCGCTCGGTGACTTCGCGCTGGTGCGACGGGTCGCGTATAAAGGCGATCTGGTCCGCCAGCAGTGTGCGGATGCTCTCGGCGTACGTGGCGCCCTTGTCGTCAAACGGCTGCCAGGTCAGGCGGATGATGCGCGTCACGTCGCGTTGCTTGCCCCGGCCGACGAGGCCGTCCGGTTCGCCTGAAAGGTCGCGGAGTGTTTCGACCTCGCAGCCGTCGCAGCACTGTTCGATGCGCTGCTGGGTCTCGTCGTTGACAGCCGCTTCGACCTCCAGCCGCATCGGTATCCACCCGAATACCCGGACCTCGCCAAGCTCGCAGATAATCCGGTGGTCGGCGCGGTCCATGGGCTCTATCTGGTCGAACCCGTGATAGTGGCTGACCACCGCCCCGCCTTCATGATGCAGACGGCAGGTGACGCGGTCCTCTACGCCGCTGCCCTCGCGTTTTTCGGTGTGCGCGCTGAGCACGCTTGCCGGTCCCAGCCATTGGCTGTGCAGGTCGAAAAAATGCACGCCGTGCTCTACGAAGATTCCACCCGATACGCTGTGGTCCCAGAACCAGTGCTCCGGCGGCATGTAAGTATCGAAGGCGCAGTTGGTGAGTCGTCCTGCCAGCGGCTTGCCAAGCGCCCGGCTGCTGATTATTTGCCCGGCGGCGGAGGCGACGGCGTTGTGACGCATCACGAAGTTCACCGGCGCTATCCGTCCGGCGCGTTCGGCGGCCGCGAGCATTTCGTCGGCCTGGGCTGTGTTCATCGCCAGCGGCTTTTCGCACAGCACGTGCTTGCCGGCGTGCAGAGCGGCGAGCACAAGCTCGTGGTGGCTCGACGGCGGGGTGGCTATATGTGCGATGTCCACGTCCTCGCGGGCGAGCAGCTCCCGCCAGTCTGTATGGACGGCGGCGTCGAAGCGTCGCCCGGCTGTCTCGGCCGCGGAGGCGCGACTATCCGCGACTGCGGATATGCGCACCTCCGGCATCGTCGCGAACGCCTCCAGGCAGAACAGCCCGAAGGAGCCGCAACCTATCAGTCCGAGTCCCAGTGGTTTCTCATCGCTCATTCGCCCGGTGGTCCTTCCATCTTTCCTGTGCCACAGAGACGCAGAGCTGCAGAGGAAACTTATCATTACAAACTCTCTGTACCTCTGCGTCTCTGTGTCGAATCAACTCTGTCTCTCTCTCGCCGCAAGCTCAGTCGCCTTCGCCGCCATGCGCAGCGAGGCAACGGCGCTGTGCTCGGTTACCTTGCGTTCGCGAGAAATCCCGCGAATGTACGCCACCTGGTCCGCCAGCAAGGACCGAAGGTCCTCGGCGTAGGCGGCTTCCTTTTCTTCGGTCCGCCGCGCCGAGAGGCGCACCCGCCGGTCCACCTTGCGGTCAACGCCCCGGCCTGTGATTGTTCCGCCGAAGCGCTCGTCGAACCTTTCGGACACCGTCAATTCCGCTTCGGGAACCGCCTCGGCGAGCAGTTCGGCGCCGGCTTCATCGACGGCCGCATCCACCACCAGCTCCGACGGAACCCACCCGCAGACATGCACGTCGCCCAGCTCGCATATCAGCCGATGTCGCGTTCGGTCCATCGGCGATATCTGGTCGAACTGGTGGCCGTGCTCGACGACCGTCCCGTCGGCGTGGCGGACCGTGCAGAACACGCGGTCGGCCTTGCCGTCTTCGCGCGGCTCGGCGTGGGCGTCGATGACCTCTCCCTCGCCCAGCCAGTGCTCGTACAGGTCGAAAAAATGCACCCCGTGCTCGACGAAGATGCCACCCGAGGCGGACTTGTCCCAGAACCAGTGGTCGTCGGTCAGTCCGCTGTCCGAGCCGCAGTTGACCAGCTCTCCGGACAGCGGTCGGCCCAGCACGCCGCTTTGCAGCACTCGCCGGACCCACCCGACCACCGGCGAGTAGCGCATTACGAAATTGACGGCCAGGACCTTCTGTGCCTCCCGCGCCAGGCGGACCATCCGCTGGGCTTCGTCGAGGTCCACCGAGAGCGGTTTCTCGCAGAGCACGTGCTTGCCGGCTTTCAGGGCGGCCGTGACGAGTTCGTAATGCTTCGCCGGCGGGGTTGCGATGTGGACCATTTCCACGTCGTCGCGGGCGAAAAGTTTTTCGTAGCTGTTGAGCACATCCACGCCCAGTGCATCGCAGCGGTGACGGGCGTTGGGCCTGGTAGCCCGGGCGGCGGCGACGGGCTTGACCTCGCCCAGCCGGCTGTACGCCTCCAGGCAAAACAGCCCGAACGAGCCGCAACCGGCCAGAGCGATCGACAGTGGGGCGGGTGTGTCGTTCATATGCGGGTCCGTTTCTTCGCCAGCACGGGACTTGAAAGCGTATGTCTGCGGTGCTGCGGCGTCAAGCGGGCGAGGTTGACTTGCCCGCCGCCGACGTGCGATACTTCCCTGCGACGATATGGGATACACTCGGTTGGTTCTGTCCGTGTCACGGCCCCCTCGTAACGACCCGGCGCAGCGGTCAACGAGCAGCCCGGTTTGGCGAGATTATTTATGTTCGACTGGTTCGGAAAGCTTTTCCTGAAGCTCATCGGCGGTAGCCGAAACGAGCGCCTCGTGCGCTCGATGATGTCCACCGTTCGCGATCGCATCAATCCGCTCGAGCCGGAGATGCGCGAGCTGAGCGACGAGCAGATGCTGGAGAAGAGCAATGAGCTTCGTCGCCGGCGGCGGGAGGGCGAAAGCCCCGACTCGCTCATGCCGGAGGGCTTCGCGCTGGTGCGGGAGGCGTCGCGACGGGCGCGGAACCACCGGCAGTTCGACGTTCAGTTGATCGCCGGGCTGGTTTTGCACCGAGGATGGGTTGCCGAGGAAGCCACCGGCGAGGGTAAGACCATTGCCTGCTATCCTGCGATATACATGGCCGCTCTGGACGGGTTGACGACTCACGTGGTGACGGTCAACGACTACCTGGTCCAGCGGGACGCGGAATTCGCCCGCCCGATATTCGAGATGCTGGGGATGACCGTCGGCTACATCACCGGGGACATGAAGACCGACCGTCGCAAGGAGATGTATAACTGCGACGTGGTCTATGGCACGAACAGCGAGTTCGGCTTCGACTATCTCCGCGACAACATGAAGCTCTCCGTCGAGGACCAGGCGCAGGGCAATCTGGGCTTCGCGATTGTCGATGAGGTGGACAGCATTCTCATCGACGAGGCCCGCACGCCGCTGATTATCTCCGGTCCCGCCTACGGTCAGACCGACCGCTACCGCAAGGCCGACGCGGTCGCGCGTGAGCTGATTGAGCGGAATCGCCCCTGGGACCGCGCCAACCGCCGCGTAGAGGCGCTGAAGCGGCGGGTCAAGGCGATGGAGGGCGAGCTGGAAAAGGAAGACGATGAGCAGTCCGAGAAGGTCCGGAAACAGCTCGACCAGACGCGGCGCGAGCTTGCCGAAGCCGAGGACGAACTCCAGCGGCATACCAAGCACTACGAGATAGAGCTGGACAAAAAGTCCGTCCACATGACGCACGAGGGCGTGGGCGCCGCGCAGGAAGTCGCCGGCGTGGGCAGCTTCTACGTCGGGGCGAATATGGAATGGCCTCACCTGATGGAGCAGGCGCTGCGGGCGCATCTGGTCTTCGAGCGCGATAAGGATTACGTCGTCCGCGACGGTCGCGTGATTATCGTGGACGAGTTCACCGGGCGACTGCTGGAGGGCCGCCAGTGGTCCGACGGTCTGCACCAGGCGGTCGAGGCGAAGGAACGCGTCCCCGTCAAGGAGGAGAACCAGACACTCGCGACGGTGACGATCCAGAACTTCTTCAAGCTCTACGACAAGCTCGCGGGCATGACCGGTACGGCGATGACCGAGGCCCACGAGTTCATGAAGATATACAACCTGGACGTGGTCTCGGTGCCAACGCATCGTCCCGTCAACCGCGCGGATCACGACGACCGCATCTACGGCGAGGTGGATCCCAAGTACGATGCCGCCGTCGAGGAGATCCGCCACTACAGTCACGAGTTGGCTCGACCGGTGCTGGTCGGCACGACCAGTGTGGAAAAGAGCGAGCGGCTTTCGGAGATGCTCACCCGCCGCTACGGCATCGAACACCAGGTGCTCAACGCCCGTCCGGAGAACGCCGCGCGCGAGGCCGACATCGTCGCCGAGGCGGGCATGCGCCGACCGCTCAAGAAAGACTCCGACAAGATGGTCGGCACGGTGACCATCGCCACGAACATGGCCGGGCGCGGCACGGACATCAAGCTCGGTCCGGGTGTGGTCAATCCCACGTGCAAGGTCCCCTCGGCCGAGAAGCTTGCGGAACTGGGAGTCGAGGTGGAGGACCTGTTCCCGCCCGGCGCGACGAAGTGTTGCATACACTGTCCGCAATACGACCCCGCCACCGACTGCGCCCATTGTTACAAGCCGAAGCTGGATCCGGATTTCCCTCATCGCGGCCGGGTCGAATGCACCCGGGAGGTTCCCTGCGGGTTGCACATCGTCGCTACGGAACGACACGAGTCGCGCCGCATCGACAATCAGCTTCGCGGCCGGTCCGGTCGGCAGGGCGACCCCGGCTCCAGTCGGTTCTTCCTGTCGTTGCGCGACGAGCTTGTCAGCGTCTTCGCCGGCGAGTGGACGGTGAAGGTGCTCGGTTGGCTGGGCCTGCAGGGCGATCAGGCCATCGAGAACCGCCGCGTCTCCAAGGGCATCGAGCGGGCGCAGAAGAAGGTCGAGGAGCGGAACTTCGAAATCCGCAAGAACCTGCTGGAATACGACGAAGTGATGGACCACCAGCGGCACGTGTTCTACGCCCGTCGCCAACAGGTGCTGGAAGGCAGAGATCTGGAATCGCTCGTCCGCGAGATGATTCACGAATCCATCCACGAGGCGGTGGACTCGTATCTGGGCGGCGACTACCGGCGGCGCTGCCTCGCCGAATGGGCGCGGCAGAACCTTCAGGTAACCGTGGACGAGTCGCAGATAGACGCATCCGAGCCGGACGATTTCGACAAACTCGTCGAGCAACTGCGAAAGCTCGCCAGGGACGAAGCCGTCGAGAATATCTCCGTTACGCTGGGCGAGTACATGGAAGCCGGTACGGATGCCACGCAATGGGACGTGCGCGGACTGAGCGGCTGGGCCATGAGCCGCTTCGGCGTGAACTTCTCGCAGAACCAGCTCCGCAAGATGACGACCGATGAGGTCGAGGAACAGCTCACCGCGGCCGCTATTGAGAAAATCGAGGAAATAGACTTCACACCGGTCGCGCGGTTCCTGGAGAAGAGCTTCCCCGCAGAGGCGTTGGCGGACTGGGCGCGGAGCAAGTTCGAAGTTGACGTAAACGGCGCCGATTTCTCCGTGGAGGACCCCGACGCGGCGCGCGAGCACCTGCGCGAAAAGGTTTTCGATGCCTACAACCGCCGGGAGGTTCAGTACCCGGTGGAGCACGCCATCGAGATGACCATCGGCCAGGCCGGGGCTGAGAACATCTGGGCGTTGAACGCCCTGGCCGACTGGGCAAACCGCAAGTACGACGCGGGCCTCACCGGCGAGAAGCTCGGCGAGATGAAGCCGCGCGAGATGCGCGAGTATCTCACCGGTCTGTCGCGCCGGTGGCTCACGCAGGGCCGACTGGAAGAGGAAATACGCAATCGCCTCGGCCCGGAGCCGGACCTGGAACCGGCCATTGAGTTCGCCCGCAACCGCTTCGACACGGATCTCTCGCCCGAGGACTTCGACGGCGACGTGTTCGCCAAGTTGCGTGACCTCGGCCGGGGCTTCTTGCGACGCGAAATGACGGAGCTGGAACGATTCGTGCTGCTGCAGATTTACGACGCCGGCTGGAAGGACCACCTGCTGGCGATGGACCACCTGCGCGGCGGCGTCGGGCTGCGAAGCTTCGCCCAGCAGGACCCGCGCGTGGTCTATAAGCGCGAGGGCGCCCGAGAGTTCGGCGAGATGCTCGCCGGCGTCCGCGAGAAGGTCACCGACATGATCTTCAAGGTCCGCCTGACGCCCGAAGCCGAGATGACCAGCGTGTACCAGGTCTCCGGCGCCGTCCACGAGCAACTGAGCGGGTACGACCACCTCGCACAGGACATGAACGCACAGGCGCAGGCGGCCCAGCCAAAACGGCCACAGACCATCGTCCGCGAGCAACCGAAGGTCGGGCGAAACGACCCGTGCCCGTGCGGCTCCGGCAAGAAATACAAGAAGTGCTGCGGCCGGCAGCAGTAGCTAGCACG
>JBKHJB010000071.1:0-10740 GCA_046538345.1 Phycisphaerae bacterium | reverse complement strand
ATCACCGGCGAGCCGTCGTGAGCGTCCAGCCCGCGCACCAGCAGACGGCTGCCCTCCACTGCCTCCAGCGTTACCAGTGAAACTCCGATTGGGTTCGGCCGCATGGGACTTCTCAAGGCGAAGACGCCCCTTTGGGGCCGAGTCTTGTCGCCGCGCGGGTGGACCAGCATCGCCCGGTGCTTGTCCTCGCCCAGCTCGTGCATCCAATACAGGACATCCAGGCGGTCGCCCGGCGACAGCCCCGAAAGCCCCACGAGGTGCGTGTCGTCCAGCTCGATGCGGGAGGTTTCGTGGTCTATCACCCGCACGTAGCCGATGGGTTTTATTATCACGTTGTCCAACTGCATTTGCCCTCCGGACCGCACGGCGGTGACTTCATCCGGCTGATGGCAATCCCGGCCGCGTTCGCCGGCAGATACGTAACCATGCCCGCCTTGCGCATGCTGTCTCCTTCAACTGTCGGGCTGTTCGCCCTGACGCTTGGCGCTGTAGAACAGTTTACCGCCGGTGTATCGCTTCTCGATCAACCCCGCGGCGTCGAGATCCTCGAGGTACTTGACGGCCTCGTTTCGATGCATACCCAGACCGTCGGCAATGTCGTCCAACGTGCACGGCCGGCGGCTGACCATCTCCAAAACTCCGTCGCGACCGGCTTCAAACTCGCCTGACGCGTGAACTCCGCGATAGTCCGCAATGACCTCAGCCGCGGGGTCGAATCGCGATGCAATCTCTTCCATCCTTCGGCGGTCCACCATAACGGCGTAGTCCTCCGCGGTGGGACGGGTCGCCGTGTTCAGTTGCACACGGTCGGGAGATATCCGCTCGACACACTCCACGAGGCGGTCAATCTCGCTGTCAATCGCGTTGTGTCCGGCGAGGAGAAACACTTCCAGCCAATATAGTCCCCGATACTCGCTGCGAAGCTGAACCAGCCCTTCGAGCATCCTGTCGAACGGGATGCTCTCGTGGGGGCGGTTGATCGCGCAGAACATCCCCTCGTTTCCGGCATCCAGAGACGGAACCACCAGGTGCGCGTCGGCAATCTGCCGCCGGACTTCCTCCTGCCACAGCAGCGAGCCGTTGGTCAGCACAGCAACCGGAATATCGGTCATTGCCCGTATGCCGTCGATCAGCTCGTCCAGTCGCGAGAACAGCGTCGGCTCGCCCGAGCCGCTGAGTGTTATGTAATCCGGCCGGGTCGGCAGCTTCTCCTTCAGCTCCGCCAGCGCAGTGTCCAGCGGAACCCATTCACGCCTTTCGACGGTCTTGTTGGTGGTCCGGCCAAGCTGGCAATAGACACAGTCGTAGCTGCACGTCTTGAACGGGACCAGGTCCACGCCCAATGAACGCCCCAGCCGTCGCGACGGTACCGGACCGAATATGTGGCTCATTCGCTCACCACGTCCCGAACAATGGACCATACTTCGCGGATGTCGGCCGCACAGCCGCCGTCCTGGTACTCCACCACGGATTGCCTGCGAACCTGGGCGTCGGTGACAGCCCGGTCGTATCGCACCCGCCCGGTCACCTTCAGACCGCGCTGGTGCGCCTGTCGCTCAATTTCCGCGGCTATCTCCGGGTTGAGGTCCCATTTGTTCACGCACACCATTGGCTCGATGCCGAAGTGCGCGACCACGTCGGCGACGCGGCCGAGGTCGTGCAGACCGCTGAGAGTCGGCTCTGTGACTATCAGTACCGCGTCGGCGCCGGTTATGGAGGCAATGACCGGGCAGCCGATGCCCGGAGAGCCGTCTATCAGCACCAGCTCCATGTTGCGCTCGGCGGCGATGGCGCCGGCTGCTTTGCGGACCGTGCTGACGAGCTTGCCGGAATTCTCCTCCGCGACCCCCAGCTTGGCGTGCACCATCGGCCCGTGGCGGGTCTGGGAGACGAACCACTGTCCGTTGACCACCGATGCGAATTCGATTGCATCGTAATCGCAGAACCACGCGCAGACGCCGCAACCCTCGCAGGCGACGGGGTCCACCCGGAACGTTTTGTCAACCCGACCGTTGCCGGGACCGTCGAAGAAGACCGCGTCGAAGCGGCAAACCTCCTCGCACTTGCCGCAGGCCGTGCAATGACCGGACATGATCCGGGCGCGCTTGCCGCCGGAGAAGTTCTCGCGGCGGACGACCTTCGGATCCATCACCAGGTGAAGGTCGGCCGCATCCACGTCGCAATCGGCCAGGACCATATTATCGGCCAGTGCGGCGAACGAGGCGACTATAGACGTCTTGCCCGTCCCGCCCTTGCCGCTGATGACCACCAGTTCCGCAGGTTCCGTCGGCATGGAGCACTACCCTCTCAGCTTGACTGTTCTCTTGAGCCGTCCCGGCGCTGTTTATCGCCGCGGGCGATTCGCTGCAGCAAATCTTCGTACAGCTTGTGGTATTCCGGCATCGCCTTGCACGCCGGCTCGCCGCGTGAGTATGCCTCGGCCACGCGGCGGTCGTCAGGCAGACTCGCGGACACGTCGATGTGGTTCTGTCGGCAGTAGGCAACCGTTTCGCCGTCGCCGACGTCGGAGCGGTTGATGACCACACCGAACGGCAGCTTCAGCGCGCGGACCATCTCGACGGCCAGCTTGAGATCATTCAGCCCGAAGGGCGTCGGCTCGGTGACAAGCAGCACAAAATCACTATCGCGGATGCTTTCTATCACCGGACACGACGTGCCCGGTGGAGAGTCCATTATCAGCAGGTCCGTTTCGCGGGCCGCGTCCTTGACCGCTGAGATTACCGGCGGGCTCATCGCCTCGCCGATATTCAGCAAGCCCTGCACGCAGTGCACCTCTCCGGACGTACCAAGCTCAACACGACCTGTCTCGCGGCACGACTCGGTAATCGCGCCCGTCGGGCAGACCAGCCAGCACCCGCCGCAGCCGTGACATAACTCGCCGAACACCAGCACCTGCCCCTCAACGGGCACGATGGCACCGTACTGGCATATCTGTCCGCACAGCCCGCAGGAGCTACATTTATCCTGGTCCACTTCGGGAATGCTGACTTCAACGGGGCGGGTCTCGGTGATTTCCGGCTTGAGGAAGACAGCTCCGTTGGGCTCCTCGACGTCGCAGTCGAGATAGCTCACGCTCGATCCGGCCGCGGCCGCCGTCAGCGCCAGGTTGGTCGCTACCGTGGTCTTTCCTGTTCCGCCTTTGCCGCTGGCGACGGCTATTTTCATTGGTCCCATCCAGTTCCGATGTTGTTTCAGGCCACTGTAATTCGCCCGCTGCGCCTGAATCGCCGCTCGATGCGCCATAGGGTAACCCACAGGGCACAAAGCCCCGCACCCACCGGCATCGGGGCACAACCTGCCCTGTTCAGCAGGAAAACCGTTCAAGCACCGTGCCAAAACTCCGACCCGCAGATAATATCCGTTACGATAGCGTGTTACGGCTTTAACGAGCAGTCGCACCGCCGGCAACAGAGCCGCAGAATACACGTCTGGCTCCTTTCTTGGCTTGCATAATGCCATGCCGGCAACTGGGGTATGCTCGCCCCAGCCACTGCGGCCGTACGCGCCGGCCGCCCAGACCGGAAAGCCAACGCTACAGCCCATCGTGCTGTCACAGCGGGAAATGCGCCCCTGCACATCCCGGCCGGCGCTTGATACGCGCAGAATCCGTACACGTTTTCAGTGGCGTCCTGCACACCCTCCCCCGGCCGTGGCATGTCTGTTGCTGTTCATCCTGCAAGGCCAAGCTTCCCGTGACCCTCCGAAAGGACCTGTGACAAACATGACCGCAGACAAGAGCCGGCAGGAAGTCGCTGATCAATCCCAACGAGAGCTTGAGGCGCTGGAGCTGGAGACCCGCATGGGCCGGATCGGCCGCAAGCTGCTGGTGCTCTCCGGCAAGGGCGGAGTCGGCAAGAGCACCGTCGCAGCCAATCTCGCCATGTCGCTGGCCCGCGCGGGTAAGAAGGTCGGCCTGCTGGACGTGGACCTCCACGGACCGAGCATGACCAGCATTGTCGGGCTACAGGGGCAACGGCTGTCGATCAGTCCCAACGGCGACATAGCCCCCATACACATAGACGAGAACCTCTCGGTCGTATCGGTGGGCCTGCTGCTGCAAAGCGCCGAAGACGCCGTCATCTGGCGCGGGCCGATGAAGTACAACGTCATTCGCCAGTTCCTCAAGGACGTCGAGTGGGATCGGCTGGACTACCTCGTCATAGACTCCCCGCCGGGAACGGGTGACGAACCCCTGGCGGTCGCCCAGCTCGCCGGCGAAGACACCTGGGGCGTCGTAGTCACCACCCCGCAGGACGTAGCCATCGCGGACGTGCGCCGTAGCGTCTCGTTCTGCCGGAAGCTCAACCTGCACATCGCGGGCATCGTGGAGAACATGAGCGGGCTTGTGTGCCCACACTGCGGTGAGGAGATAGACCTCTTCAAGAGCGGCGGAGGGTTGAAGCTTGCCGCCGAGATGGGCGTACCGTTCCTCGGGCGGATTCCCATGGACCCGGAGATAGTCCTCTCCGGCGACGCCGGCGCGGGCTTCGTCCAGCAGTACCCGGACAGCCCCGCCGCCAAGGCGTTCGCCAAAGTCGTGCGCAAGATCGTCAGCGCTTAGCTCCGGTGCGTTTCGGGACTATATGCACGTTCAGCGCCACTCGTCCAGGTCAACGTGCGTTGCTCCGCGGTACAGCAGCTTTTCCAGCGGCGTCGGACGGCCCAGCTCGGCCGGTATGTCGTGGTACACCGTCCTGCCGCCCTGTCGCTGGAAGACGTAAACCCCGCGCGCACGGTCGTGGCGTATGACATGTTCACGCTTGACCTTGCCTACCGGTGAGTCCAGACAAAGGCGGAAGTTGCTTATCCACGCCTCGCCGTTGAAGAACACCTGGTCCGCTATGTCGAACACCCGCTCCAGCCGTATGCGGTAGGTCGCGCCGTAGCGGATGGGGTCGGCTATGAATATCGACAACATCCCGACGCCCAGCTCGTTGCAGCGGTAGGCAAGCTCCATCACCGCGGCCGGGTGGTCGTTGATGCCCCGCAGCAGCGGGAACTGGTTGTAGGCGCGAATGCCACGCTCAAACAGTCGGGCCGTTCTATCGGCCGCCTCGCCCTCAAGCTCATAAGGGTGCACGGCGTGGATAACGATCCGCACGTCGTACTCCGCAAGAAAGTCCAGCACCTCGTCGCTGAGCGCGTCGGGCGCGTACACGGGCGCGCGTGTATGCAGACGAAGGTGCTTCACCGAGGGCAGCGAGCGGAAGCTCTCGGCCGCCCGCGCAAGGCGGCGCACGTCACAGGTCAGGGGATCTCCACCGGAGAAGATTACCTCGCGTACTTCCGGGTGAAGCTTCAGATAAGCCCGCACCTGGCGGATCGTGTCCTCATCGAGATTCTCGCGGCACGTGGAGTCCGTCACGTCCGGCCGGAAGCAATACTGGCAGTGACCGAAGCAGCGCTGCGTCGGGAGGAACAGTATCTTGTGGGGGTAGCGGTGGACGACCACGCGCTGAAGCCCGGGCGGCATGTGGTCGAGATCCTCGACGAAGTTCACCTTCTCGCCGGGCGCGAAGGTGGAGAACTTCTCCTCCCGCGGATAAACGACGGAATAAAGGGGCCCCTCACGCTCGCGGAGTTCACGAATCTCCCGTTTTACCAGACGCCGGTAGCGAGGGGGGACTTTTACCGGCAGAATCGGCTCGCCGGAAGCGCGCAGCTCCCGCAGTCGCTCGACGGCCGAGACTTCAGCCGATTCAGCATTTTTATCGTATTGCTGCGTTCCGCACATGCGTCGGATCACCTTTCCGGCAAACAACTGCTTCTCATTCTATGTCCCCTGCCAGCCCGTCCGTCATCCGAGCCAGAAGGTTCGTCGCCAGCGCGATCGTTATCTCCGCGCAGTCCCACACCGGGACGACCTCCACCAGGTCGGCGCCGACGATGTTCAGGTCCGATTCAAAGACGGACCGAACCAGGCCGAGCACCTCCCGCGAGGTCAGTCCACCCGGCATCGGTTCGCCGGTGCCCGGCGCGAAGGCCGGATCAACCGCGTCCATGTCCAGCGTCACGTACACGGGTCGGTCGGACGCTTTCAGAAGGTCATTTATGATCGCCTGGGCGCCCCTGGCGGCATAGTGCTCCGGGGTAAACATGGTCACGCCGTGCTCGGCCGCAAAGGTCGGTCCGCTTTCGCTGTACTGGAAGTCTCGCACGCCTATCTGGGTCACGTCCTCGCCTTTTACGGCGCCGTCCTCGATAAGATTTCTCAGCCACGTCCCGTGGTTCCAGCGACAATTCCACTCGGAGGGGTCCGTGGCGTCCACGTGAGCGTCAATCTGCACAACACGCAAAGTCCCGTGGGTTTCCGCCAGCGCCGTCACGGCCGGGTAGGTAATGCTGTGGTCGCCCCCGACCAGCAGCGGCACAGCTTTCGCCGAGACCACCGTGGAGACGGCCCGGCTGACTGCCTCGAACAACTCCCCGGCCGAGGTGGCGGAGTCCACCCGCAGATTTCCCACATCAACGCAGCCGGAACGGCGTTTGCGCAGCGACCGGTCGCTGACGGAATAGCTACCGGTGTGCACGGACCTCCGCCTCAGCACGTCCGGCGCATCAGCCGCCCCGCGACGCTCGGTCACCAGGGCGTCCACGGGCGCACCGATAAGCCCAACCTGTCCCGGGCGCAGCGATTGCGCGTGAGGGGCAGTGAAAAAGGTCGGCTCGCCGGGAGTGTCTGTAAGCAGCGTATTGTTTGCGGCGCCATCCATACCAACAAGTCCGGATACAAAACCGGCCCGCGAGCGCGGGCCTCTTTACACTATCCATTATGCGCTCAGTCAGTGCTCGCTTCAAGATATGCGGCTCGATTGGTTGGCCGTGCAGGGTCCGTAGAAACACACCGCGCTCTACCACGGCCAGGTCCATTCGCGGATTTCCGGAAGGTCCTCGCCGTAGGTCCGCACGTAGTGCCTGTGTTCCAGCAACCGATCGCGGAGTTCGTGTTTCAAGTACGCCCCCTCGTCGCCTATCCCGTCCAGCCGGTCGATCACGTCGGCGGCGAGGTGGTACCTGTCGATGTCGTTCATCACAGCCATATCGAACGGCGTCGTTGTGGTGCCCTCTTCCTTGTACCCCCGGACGTGGAGGTTTTTGTGGTTTGTGCGGCGATAGGTCAGGCGGTGTATCAGCCAGGGATAGCCGTGAAAGGCGAAGATAATCGGCTTGTCGGTGGTGAACATGCTGTCGAAGTCGCGGTCGCTCAATCCGTGGGGGTGTTCACTCTTGGGCTGCAACGTCATCAGGTCCACAACGTTGACAACCCGTATCTTCAGCCCCGGCACGTTTCGCCTGAGCCAATCGACGGCCGCCAGTGTCTCGATGGTCGGTACGTCGCCGCAGCACGCCATTACCACGTCCGGCTCGGAGCCCTGGTCGTTGGACGCCCACGGCCAAAGCCCCACGCCCGCTGTGCAATGCCTTATCGCCTCGTCCATGTTCAGCCACTGCGGCTGGGGCTGCTTGCCGGCGACTATGACGTTGACGTAGTGCCGGCTCCGCAGGCAGTGGTCGGTCACCGACAGCAACGTGTTGGCATCCGGCGGTAAGTACACGCGGACGACCTCTGCCTTTTTGTTCACCACGTGGTCGATAAAGCCGGGGTCCTGGTGGCTGAATCCATTGTGGTCCTGCCGCCAGACGTGGGAGGTCAGCAGTATGTTCAGTGACGCGATGGGCCTGCGCCACGCGATGTTCCGCGAGACCTTCAGCCACTTGGCGTGCTGGTTGAACAGTGAATCGACTATATGGATGAACGCCTCGTAGCAGTTGAAAAAGCCGTGCCGACCGGTGAGCAGATATCCCTCCAGCCACGCCTGGCATAGATGTTCGCTGAGCACTTCCATGACGCGCCCGTCGGGCGAGAGGTCCTCATCGCCGTCCTGCAACTCGCCGAGGTAGCGTCGGCCGGTGGCTTCGAAGACCGCCGACCAGCGGTTGGAGCGGGTCTCGTCGGGACTGAAGATGCGGAAATCGCGCCGCTCGGCGTTGGTCTTGACCACGTCGCGGATGAACTGCCCCTGTACGGAGGTGGCCTCGGCGACGGCCGAGCCGGGAGAGGGAACATCCACGGCGTAATCGCGGAACGCCGGCAGGCGCAGCTCGCGCATGATGCTCCCGCCGTTGGCGTGCGGGTTGGCGCCCATGCGCCTCTCGCCCGAGGGAGACAGTTCCGCAATCCACGGCTTGAGACGTCCCTGCTTGCCGAAAAGCTCCTCCGGCCGATAGCTTTTCATCCACTGCTCAAGCTGCTTTATTCGCTTGGGATTTTCGCGAACGTCGCTGAGAGGTACCTGATGTGCGCGGAACGTGCCCTCTATCTTCTTGCCGTCCACTTCCTTCGGGCAGGTCCAGCCCTTCGGGCTGCGCAGGACAATCATCGGCCAACGGGCCGGTGACGCGTCGCCGTCGGTGCGCGCCTTGTGTTGTATGTCTTTAATCTTCTCGACTACTTCATCCAGAACCTGGGCCATCCTTTTGTGCATCGGCTCCGGCTGATCGCCCTCGACAAAGTGGACTTCGTATCCCAAACCATGGAAGAAACTCTCCAGGTCGCCGCGGTCCATCCGCGCCGGCACGGTCGGACCGGAGATCTTCGCGCCGTTGAGATGCAGGATGGGTATGACCGCGCCGTCGGTTGCTGGGTTGAGGAACTTGTTGGAATGCCAGCTTGCCGCCAGCGGGCCGGTTTCCGACTCGCCGTCACCGATTACGCAGGCGACTATCAGCTCCGGATTGTCGAACGCCGCTCCATATGCGTGCGCCAGCGAGTACCCCAGCTCGCCGCCCTCGTGTATGGAGCCGGGCACTTCCGGTGCGACATGACTCGGCACCCCGCCGGGAAACGAGAACTGCTTGAAAAGTCGCTTCATGCCGGCGGTGTCCTGCGAGACGTTGGCGTACAGCTCGCTGTAGGTGCCCTCCAGGTAAGTATTGGCCACCATCGCAGGTCCGCCATGTCCGGGTCCGGCGACGTAAATCATGTCTAGGTCCCGCTGCTTTATCACGCGGTTGAGGTGCGCGTAGATGAAGTTCAGCCCCGGTGTGGTGCCCCAATGCCCCAGCAGCCGTGGCTTGATGTGCTCGGCCGCGAGTGGTTGGCTCAACAGCGGGTTGTCGTAAAGGTAAATTTGCCCGACCGACAGATAGTTGGCCGCCCTCCACCAGGCATCTATGCGCCGAAGCTCTTCGTCGGTCAGGGTCGGCTCGTGCGTTTCGGTGGTGGTCATGGCGAGTCCCTTTCGTACCGCCTCCGCAACTACTCTGTCTGCCCGCTGGGGCGCAAAGTCCCAGGTTCGGCTTATCTGCGGAATTATAGCGGCGCCGGAGTATGAGAGTTGGCATGACCGGTTCACTCGGCGCCGGGCGAACCGCTCAGTGCACACCGAAGAGGCGTTTGAAAGTGAAGTATACCGGGAAGACAACGACCAGATAGCCCACCAGCCAAGGCGGCATCATCAGTGCGTCTATGCCGGGCACGACGCCGAGGAGCTTCATCCGCTCCATGCGAAGCTCCGTGACAAATCCATCGTCGTGGACCACCAGAGGTGGTCCGTAGAAACGCTCGCCGAAGGTGATTTCGTGTCGCAGCGTACGCTCGCCAAGTCGCAGCGTAAGCCGCCACCTGCCGGGTTCACCATCGGCCGGGCGCAGGCGCCACTTCGCCAACCCGTATGTCTCGCCGCCGTCGGCCACCGGTTCGACGGCGCTGACCCAGCCGGGCGTCGCCTCCAGTCCTTCCTCGGGCACGACGTGCATCACGCCGCCTGCCTCCACCAGCGGCGTATATGCGCGAAGCTGCACCGGACTGTCGGGCTTGGGCGGACGATAGTCCAGCCGGGCCATCGCCCACGTCGCCAGAAGCACGATCGGAATAACGGCGGCAAGCATGGGTTTACCCTCGGCCCGAAGCTTTTTGAGGGATATCTCGCCTCTGGTGCGGCGATATCTTTTTATTGCGTCGCGGTCCTTCTCGCGGCGGGCCAGGCGAATCAACTCCTTGATGCGCTTCAGGTCCGCGTCTGCCCGGCTGAGCAGGTCCTGGTCGGTGAGCACGCGGCGGATAACCATCATCACAAGCACCGTCAGCACGCCGACCACGACCAGCACAGCGTCGGCCGGGAGATAGAGCAGCCAACCCAGCAAGGCGTCGCAGAGGGTCAGAATCGCGCTGTGGACGCGCTCAAACACCGTCGGCCTCCCCGTCGGCGAGTCGAATCCGTCCTGTGTTGCCGTCCACGTGCACAGTCTGACCGGCCCGTATCAGCCGCGTCGCCTGCGAGCAGACCACCGCGGGTATGCCGAAGTCCCGCGCGACGATGGCGCCGTGGCTGAGCACACCGCCGCGCTCCACTATCAGCGCCCTTGCGCCTGCGAAAAGCGGCGTCCAGCCGGGGTCCGTGGACGGACAGACCAGCACGTACCCGTCGGGTAGCTCGCCAGCCGAGCCGGGGTCCGTCACCACCGCAGCCGGTCCGCTCGCCACGCCGCCGGCGACAGCCGTTCCTGTAAGCTCTTCACCGTCGGTCGGCTCCGGCGGCAGACCCAGGCGGTCAAGGTCGGCAGAGTCTATCACCTCCGGCATATCCAGTCGCTGCAGCGCCTCCCGTCGCAGTCGGCGATCGGCTATCCGGTCGGAAAAGTCCTCGCCCTCGCCCGCTTCGCGAAGTTCACCGATATCGAGGAAGAAAATGTCGTCTCCCATCTCCCAGCGATCCG
>JBKHJB010000070.1:0-11127 GCA_046538345.1 Phycisphaerae bacterium | reverse complement strand
TCGGAATGTCCGAAACTTCGGCTGTGGGTGCACGCGGCCGGCTCGGTGAAAAAGTTCTTCGGACCGCATCTCAAGAACCGTGATATACTTATCGCCTCATGCGCTCCGGCGATAGCCGAAAACGTGGCCGAGTTTACACTGGGCTTGCTGATAGTGGGCCTGAAGCGAACGCTTCAAAATGCCGCGGCCAATCGTAAGGGCAAGGCGCCCAAACCCCAGAACGCCCGTCCCCTCGGCTCGTCGGTCATCGGTGTGGTGGGCGCTTCGCAGGTGGGCACGCGGGTAATCCAGCGGCTGAAATCCTTTGATGCCGACCTGCTGGTTTATGACCCGTACCTCTCGGACGGCGAGGCCGATGAACTCGGCGTCGAGAAATGCGACGACCTGACCGAGCTTTGCTCCCGCAGCCATGCCGTTACGCTGCATACCCCGGCGACGCCGGACACCAACAAGATGATGGGCGCCGAGCAGTTCGAGGCGATGGCCGACGACGCGATATTGTTGAACACCGCGCGCGGCAAGTGCGTGGACGAAGAGGCCCTGATTGCTGAACTGAAGAAAGGCCGGCTGTTCGCGCTGCTGGACGTGACCGATCCCGAACCGGCGGCGGAGGACTCTCCGTTGCGGAAACTCGACAACGTCATGCTCACCTCGCACATCGCCGGAAACGCCGATTTTAAGATAGGCGCCCAGGCCGTGGACGATGTAAAGCGCTGGCTGGACGGGAAGCGTCCTTTGATGGCCCCTACGGAGAATGACCTGTACCGGCTGGCTTGAGGATGGTTGACTGGTTACTGGTCAACAAGGCCGACAGCGGGTCGGGCATACCTGCCCGACGAGTTACTTTTCCGACAAGCCGGGTGCGAAAAGCGGGAGAACAACTATGAACATAACCTTCAGCGTCTTTCCGAAATTCTACAAGCATCTTTCCGTAGATGAGCTGGCGTCATTCATACGCGAGGTCGGTCTGGATACCACCAATCTGGTCATACGAGACGGGTTCTGGGTGCGGCCGGACTCGCTCGCCGAGGACGTTCCCAAGTTCGTCAAGGCGATGGAATTGGCCGGTCTGGACGTGCGTTTCGCGACTGCGGGCTTCTCGGCGGAGAAGATCATCCACGACGAAGAGTCGCTGAAAATCCTCGCGGACAATGGCATCCCGGAGTTTCGTATGGGCTACTTCCGTGGCGGCGACAAGCCACCTGCCGAGCTGCTCGCCGAGGCCCGCGCCCAGATGTGCCAGGTGGCGTGCGTGTGCGAGCGGGTCGGCATTCGCGCGGTGTACCAGGTGCATCATGGCACGCACATCGTCGGTCCGACCGGGGCGTACCATCTGCTCAAGGGGCTGCCCAGCGAGTACGTCGGCGTGATGCTGGACCCCGGCAACCAGGCGTTCGAGGGCTTCGAGAAGTGGTCGCGGGCGTCGGCGCTTCTCGGTGAGCAATTGACGGCTATAGGGGTCAAAGATGCCGCGTGGGTTCGCAACGCCGCCGAGGCGGCCGAGCCGCACAAGGGCTGGAAGCTCCAATGGGCGACGCTGGATGAAGGGCTTACCAACTGGTACGAGCTGGTACGGTCGCTGAAAAGCAACTTCTTCAACGGTACCTTCGTATTCATGCCGTTCTACGACGAGGACGACCCCGACGAGATGACCCGGAAACTCAAAGGCGAGGTCGAGTACCTGCGCAAGGTCGTTGCCGATGTGGAATCGGAGCAGTAACGCCGGCTGAGCGAGCAGTCGTTATTGTGATCATGTGCGCCGCGGACCGTAGCCGGTAAGGTCCGGCAGAACCGCCCTCTGCGTCGCTGCGAGGGGAAGTTCATTCCGAGGAGGATGAAGACGTCTGGGTGAGGGGCTGTGCTGGTGGTAACTTTCCCGCCTTGGCCCGGCTAGAATAAACCGACACGTTTGCGGAGACGGCTCCGGCCGACGGGTCAGACATTCCGCAACACAGTAACTGCTGCGAGCGGCACGACCATGGACACGATGACGCAAGGTTTGCTGGGAGCGGCGACGGCGCAGCTCGGCTTCCGTCAACGCATCGGCCGGGATGCCACGTGGATTGCGTTCGGCGCCGGAGCGGCAGCCGATCTGGATATTTTCGTCGGACCGTTGCTGTCCTTTACCGGCGCGGAGGTGGACGAGTTCACCATAATGCAGATCCACCGCGGGCCGACGCACTCGCTGCTGCTGGCGCCGCTGCTGGCGCTGCCGATAGCGTTCGGCTGGTGGTACTTCCGGCGGAAGATATTGGGCGTTTTCACGGGTGATGCGACGGAGTCCTCCAACAGCGGCGATCAACCACGTCCTCCGGGATTCCCGCTTCTGTACGCCTGCATACTGGTGGCTTTCCTCAGCCATGCGCCGCTGGACTATCTGACGGCCTACGGTACGCAGCTGTTCTCCCCTCTGACCGACGCGCGCTACGCGCTGAACACCATCGGTATCATCGATATCATCTTCACGCCGCTTCTGATTCTCACCTTGCTGGTCTGTTACGTCGTGCGGAAGTTTCGCGGCGGAAGCGCCCCGCGGGGGACGCTGATAATTGGCTGGGTGGGCTTCGCGCTGGCGATGGGCTATCTCGCGACGGGGCGGCTGATGCACAACCGCGCGGTGGATATTGCGACACGGGCCGCAGGAGATGCGGAAATCATCCGGGCCGATGCGTATCCGCAGATAGGGACCATCTTCCTCTGGCGGGCGGTTCTGGAGACGCCGGAGGAGTGGATCTCAGTCCGCGTGCACCATTTCAGCGACGCGCCGCCTCAAAAGCGGAGGATGAGCCGCGCGCCGAAGCATATCTCAAACGAGTGGATAGAAAAGGCCCGCGGGCTTCGTCAATACGAAATCTACGAATGGTTCGCGATGGGTCGCCTGCGCGCCGAGTACCGCAAGCTCGACGGTGTGCACGTGGTCGTCTTCCACGACATGCGCTACTCGCGCGACTCCGCCGGCGTGGACAGCATGTGGCCTTTGCGTGTGGAGTTCGACTCCGCGGGCGAGCTGCTGATGGCCGCCCGCCAGCCGCCCGAACGCTCCAACGAGCGGGGGGCAGTCAGCAATATGTGGCGGGATATATGGGACCCCTGACCACTCTGGCAGTCGCTAGCCATGCACCGCGAATCGCGATTGCGCTACTTCCCGGCGGTCTGCGGGAAGTAATCCTGGAGGGGTCGGACGTCCCAGCCGTCGCCGGCGGCGCCGGCGCGTAGTGCGGCTATTCCGTCCACGGCCGCCCGGGCGGCGGTAATGGTGGTTATCAGCGGCACCTCGTAAAGCGTAGCCATGGCGCGGATGCGCCCCTCGTCGGTCGTCGGACCGCGCCGGGTCGGGGTATTGATAAGCATCTGCACCTCGCCGTTGGTTATCAAATCGCCGATGTTCGGCCGACCTTCCTGCAGCTTCGGTATCCGCTTGGTGCGAACGCCGGCGTCGGCTATCGCGTCGTAGGTGCCGGCAGTCGCAACGATTTCGAAGCCCATCGCCGCCAGTCGCTGCGCTATCGAAACGGCCGAGGGCTTGTCCGCGTCGCAGACCGACAGGAACACCGTCCCTTCAACAGGCAGCGCCACGCCGGCGGCCATCTGGCTCTTGGCGAACGCCAGCGAGAAGCTCATATCCACGCCCATCACCTCGCCGGTAGAACGCATCTCCGGACCGAGTATCACGTCCACTCCGTGGAACTTGCTGAACGGGAAGACGCTCTCCTTGACCGAAGTATGCCGCGGCCGCGGCGGCTCGGTAACGCCGAGCGATTCCAGCGACTCACCGGCCATCACCCTCGCCGCCAGTTTCGCCCACGGCACGCCGGTGGCCTTGGAGACGAACGGGACCGTCCGCGAGGCACGGGGGTTGACCTCCAGTATCTGCACGTGTCCGTCCTTGACGGCGAGCTGGATGTTCATCAGCCCGCGCACTTCCAGTCGCTCGGCGAGCAGGCGGGCCTGGCGCTCGATTTCGCCGATAACACCGGCGGACAGCGAGAACGGCGGCAGGGCGCACGCGGAGTCGCCGCTATGGATGCCGGCTTCCTCGATGTGTTCCATCACGCCGCAGACCACCGCGCGGGGGTTGCTCTCTCTCTCGCCGTCGGCGCGCGGGCCGAAGTCGGCAATGCAGTCCACGTCCACCTCGGTCGCCGCCGGCAGGAACTTGTCGATGAGTATGGGATGCTCGCGTCCGACGGTGGAGGCGTCCACCGCCTTGGCCATGTAAACGTCGAGCTGCGCCTCGTCGGAGACGATTTCCATAGCCCGACCGCCGAGCACATAGCTGGGACGGACCAGTACGGGATAGCCGATCTTGGCGGCAATCTCACGGGCCTGGTCCACGCCGAAGGCCGTCCCGCTTTCCGGGCAGGTAAGACCAAGCTCTGTGAGTATTTCTCCGAAGCGCCGGCGATCCTCGGCCACATCTATAAAGTCCGGGCTTGTGCCGATAATCGGGATGCCCGCCTCCTCCAAACCGCGAGCGAGGTTCAGCGGGGTTTGCCCGCCGAACTGCACTATCGCTCCGTGGACGAGTCCGCCCGGCTCACCCAGCGGGCGCCCGTTGAGCCGCTCGCAGATGTTAACGACATCTTCCAGCGTCAGCGGTTCGAAGAACAGCAGGTCGGAGGTGTCGTAGTCGGTCGAGACGGTTTCCGGGTTGGAGTTTATCATAACCGCTTCGAAGCCCAACTCCCGGGCGGCGAAGGCGGCATGTACGCAGCAGTAGTCGAACTCGATGCCCTGGCCGATGCGGTTCGGGCCGCCGCCGAGGATGACTATCTTCGGCTTGTCGCTGACGCGGACCTCGTCGTCAACGGCGCGCCTGCCGTCGGGAAGCAGCATCGGCGACTCGTAGGAGGAGTAGTAATAGGGCGTGTACGCCTCGAACTCCGCGGCGCATGTATCCACCAGCTTATAGCCCGGCTCGATCCCGGCCGACTTGCGACGCTTGCGGACGTCGGACTCATCACACGACCAGAGATATGCCAGTTGTATGTCCGAATAGCCCCATTGCTTGGCGCGTCGAATAAGCTCATCGGAGGCGTTGTCCAGACAGCAGGCGGATTCCAGCTCGCTTTCGAAATCCACGAGCTGCTTCATATGCGCCAGGAACCAACGGTCAATCTTGGTGAGTTCATAGACCTTCTCGACGGACCAGCCGCTTTTCAGCGCGTACCGGACGTAATACAGTCGCCCCTGACTGGGAACGGCGAGCTTGCGGTGCAGCTTGCTTTCGTCGATGGGCCATTCGGCGTCCAGCTCGCCGCGGTCGGCCTTTTCGCGCAGTTTTTCGTCGCGATCGGCACGGCGGCGGTTGAGATATTTATCGCAGCCGTCCAGACCGAACCCGAACCGCTTGACCTCCATCGAGCGGATGCCTTTCTGGAGGGATTCCTTGAAGGTTCGCCCGATGCTCATCGCCTCGCCGACACTCTTCATCTGCGTGGTGAGCGTCTCGTCGGTGTCGGGGAACTTCTCGAACGTCCAGCGGGGTATCTTGGTGACACAGTAGTCGATGGTCGGCTCGAAGCAGGCGGGCGTCTCGCGGGTGATATCGTTGGGTATCTCGTCGAGCGTGTAGCCCACGGCAAGCTTGGCGGCGATCTTCGCGATGGGAAAGCCGGTCGCCTTGGAAGCCAGCGCCGAGCTTCGACTGACGCGGGGGTTCATCTCGATGCCGACCATGCGTCCGCTGTCGGGGTCAACCGCGAACTGGATATTGCTTCCGCCGGTCTCCACGCCGACGGCGCGGATGACGGCCAACGCGGCGTCTCGCATGCGCTGGTATTCGGCGTCGGTCAGCGTCTGTGCCGGCGCGACGGTTATCGAGTCCCCCGTGTGCACACCCATGGGGTCGATGTTCTCTATCGAGCAGACGATTACGACGTTGTCCGCCCGGTCGCGCATGACCTCCAGCTCGTATTCCTTCCAGCCCAGCGCGGATTCCTCGATGAGGATTTCGCTTATCGGCGAGGCGGCCAGCCCGCGGGTGGCGATGCGCTCGAATTCCTCCAGGTTGAAGGCGAACCCGCCCCCGGTTCCGCCCAGCGTATAGGCCGGGCGGATGCAGCAGGGCAGGTGGACCTCCGCGAGTATCTCCCGGGCCTGGTCCATGTTGTGGGCGATTCCGCTTACAGGCACGTCCAGACCGACCGAAACACAGATGTTCTTGAACTCGGTACGGTCCTCGGCCCGGTGAATGACCTCGCGGTTGGCGCCGATCATTTCCACGCCGTACTTCTCCAGGACGCCGCTGTCCCAGACGGCGGCCGCCGTGTTAAGACCGGTCTGACCGCCGAGGGTCGGCAGCAGGGCGTCGGGACGCTCGGCTTCTATGATTTTCGTAACGGCCGAGGGGGTTATCGGCTCGACATACGTCCGGTCCGCGGTTTCCGGGTCGGTCATTATGGTCGCGGGGTTGGAGTTTATCAGGACTATCCGGTAGCCCTCCTCCCGCAGCGCTTTGCACGCCTGCGTCCCGGAATAGTCGAACTCGCAGGCCTGACCGATGATTATCGGGCCGGAACCGATGACGAGGATGGTGTGTATATCGTCTCTGCGGGGCATTGGGGCGATGTCCTTTGTCCGCGACGCTCGGACGCCTATGAAAAATCGAGGAACGTTATCATACACCCCCGCGGCGCACAAGCCCCGCCGCCGCTACTGATAGTGCGATTAACCGCAGCTAATGGATCGGGCGAAACCTTTGAGACATTGCGCATCGGCACGAGCCGCGATGCCCGGGCATTGCAATGCCTGGGCGTCTTTTCCGCCACTTGTCCGGGATTGAGCAACCTGTTAACGAGTTAACCAGTCAACCAGTTAACCGGCTACCCGTCGCCGCCGTAGTGTTCGTCGATTACATTTTGCCAGTCTTGTTCGCTGCGCACGGCGACGAAGGCGCTGCGAACCGCTCTCGGCGACGGGTGCAGCCGTGAGTAGCGGATTGCGAAGCTTCGCATGCGCCGGCACGCCTGTTTGGCGCCGTGTACCTCCACCGCGTATCGGAAATGCCGCCGCAGGACGTCGGCCTGTTCCGCGAGGGTCGGCGGTTCGAATTCCCGGCCCAGCGTCAATTCCCGCACCTGTGAGAAAAACCACGGGTTGCCCAGCGCCCCTCGGGCGGCGGCCACTCCGTCAACGCCGGTTTCGTCGAGCATTCGCAGCGCGTCTGCCGGAGTGAGCACGTCACCGGAGCCGATTACGGTCCATTCGGCGAATTCCCTGCGGATGCGCCGGATGAATGACCAGTCGGCCGGTCCCCTGTAGCCCGCTTCCACGCTGCGGGGATGTATGCGGACGGCGGCGGCGCC
Source organism: Phycisphaerae bacterium (assembly GCA_046538345.1). GTDB lineage: Bacteria > Planctomycetota > Phycisphaerae > SM23-33 > SM23-33 > PUND01. The sequence continues at coordinate 3,820 of JBKHJB010000070.1, read as the reverse complement.
CAGCTCCCGCGCATCGGCTGCTATGCGAAGGCACGCGAAACCATCGTCGTTCTCCGCCAAGCCGCGACGCAGCTTGATCGTCACCGGTCGATTGGTCGCCTCCAACACGCCGCGGACTATCCGAACTGCCCGCGCGGGGTCGCCGAGCAATTTCCCGCCTCGCCCTCGGCGGAGCACCTTCCTGACCGGGCAGCCGAAGTTGAGGTCGATAACGTCCATCCCCATCGCGTCGAGCTTGCTCGCGGCGGCGGCAAGCTCCTCCGGTTCCGATCCGATGAGCTGTCCTGCGAGGGGGTGGTCGTCTTCGTGTGCGGCGGTGAGGCGCCTGCAGTCGGTTTTGCCGGCAAGAACGGTCCTGTCGAGAAGCATCTCGGTTGTGGCGTATTCGGCGCCCAGCTCACGACAGATGCGCCGGTACGCCAGGTCGGAATAGCCCGCCAGCGGCGCCAGGACCACCGGCATAGCCACCTCGATTGGACCTATCCGCAACGGCTTCATATGCGCGGGGCTCTCGGCGGGACGCTCTGTGGCTTTCGAGGACACTTTCCGCCGCCGGTGTTACGCCTTGACGATTTTTTCACGGCCTTGTTTGACGTCGCTTGTGGCGTTACGCGTATCGACCACGAGCTGCGAGTTTGCCACGATGAAGTCGTAGTCGTACGCGCTGTGGTCGGTGCTGATGAGCACCGCGTCGTATTCGCCCAGCATATCGGCCGAGAGGTCCCTGGAGGTCATTTGCAGGTCGTAGTCGCGCATCTTGTGCGTCTGGGGGACGTGTGGGTCGTTATAGTCCACTATCGCGCCTTTGGATTTGAGCAGCTCGATAAGCTCCAGCGACGGGCTTTCGCGGACGTCGTCCACGTCTTTTTTGTAGGCCAGCCCGAGGAGCAGGATTTTCGAGCCGCGCAGCGCCTTTTCCCGGTCATTGAGGGCGTCCATCAGCCGGGATATGACGTAGCGGGGCATGGAGACGTTGACCTCGCCGGAAAGCTCAATGAAGCGAGTCGCCAGCCCGTACTCCCGCGCCTTCCAGGAAAGGTAGAACGGGTCGATGGGTATGCAGTGCCCGCCGAGACCCGGACCCGGATAGAACGGCTTGAATCCGAACGGCTTCGTGGCGGCGGCCGATACGACCTCCCATACGTCGATGCCCATGCGGTCGAAGAGGACCTTCAGCTCGTTTACCAGCGCGATGTTCACGCAGCGGTATGTGTTCTCCAGTATTTTCGACGCCTCCGCCGCCGCACAGCTCGAGACCGGCACCACGGTCTGGATGGCCGTCTCGTAACACGCCTTTGCCGCCGCCAGTGAGTTCTCGTCATAACCCCCGACGACCTTGGGAATGGTGTGTGTGGTGTAGTTCTTCCGTCCGGGGTCCTCGCGTTCGGGTGAGTAGGCCAGGTAGAAGTCCTCGCCGACTTTCAACCCGCTCTCGGCGAGTATAGGCAGCATGACCTCCTCGGTCGTGCCGGGGTAGGTTGTGGATTCCAGCACTACGAGTTGGCCCTTGCGCAAGCGCTGCGCGACGGCGCGAGTGGTGCTCTCGACGTAAGTCATGTCCGGCTCGCGCATCTTCGTCAACGGCGTAGGCACGCAGATAAGGATGCAGCCCGGCTCTTTGAGGCGGTCAAAATCACTGGTCGCCTCGAAACGTCCTCCGTCCACCATCCGCTTGACCTCTTCGGAGGGGATATGCTCGATGTAGCTGCGACCGGCGGAGAGGGCCTCGACCTTCTCTTCGTCCACGTCGAAGCCGATTACCTTCATGCCGCTGCCGGTAAACTCGCGCACCAGGGGTAGCCCGACATAGCCGAGTCCGACTACGCCGATGACGGCCTGTTTGTCGCGTATCTTCTTGACGAGTTGTTCCGACATATTGCTTTCCTTACTTAAGGGTCCGCCTCGGTGCACTTTGACCGGGACCGGCAAGATTACAGCAACGCGCCGTAAATGGGAAGTCGTTAAGGCGGCGGATTCGCCGGCTTCGCGTGGCCGGACATATCGACGGTTCCTACGTGGAAGGTCGGTACCGTCTATAGTCGATGTCCAGGTTCTTCACGCGGTATCGCAGGACTCTCGGAGTGGTTCCCAGGTCGCGGGCGGCGGCGGCCATATTGCCTTCGCAGCGTTTCAGCGCATCGACGATGATGTCCCTCTCGAACAGCGCCACGCGCTCTTCCAGCGTCCCGGTTCCCACGGTGTCGGAAGCGTCTGAGGTCTGCAGCGACGGCGGAAGGTGATGGCTGTGGATGACACCGTCGTTGCTCAGCAGCACCGCTCGCTCGATGCAGTTCTCCAGCTCGCGGACGTTGCCGGGCCAGTGGTAGGCGAACATCATGTTGATCGCCGGCGTGGATATGCGCCGCACGTCGCGCCCCATGCGCTGCGAATACCGCTCCACGAAGTGGTCGGCCAGCAGGAGCATGTCTCCCTTACGCTCGCGCAGCGGCGGGAGGTTTATCGGAAAGACGTTCACGCGATAGTACAGATCCTGCCGGAAGCTGCCCTCGGCGAGTGCCTGCTCGAGGTCGCGGTTGGTGGCCGCGATTATCCGTACGTTCGCCCGCTGCACGCGGTTGCTACCGACACGCTCGAACTGACGCTCCTGTATGAACCGCAGGAGCTTGACCTGCGTGGAGGGCGAGAAGTCGCCTATCTCGTCGAGAAAGAGCGTTCCGCCGTCGGCTTCTTCGAGTCGGCCTTTTCTGGCCTGGGTGGCGCCGGTAAAGGCGCCCTTTTCGTGCCCGAACAGTTCACTCTCCAGCAGTCCTTCGCTAAGGGCCGCACAGTTGACCTTCACGAAAGGTCCTTCCGCTCTCGGGCTGGAGTAGTGGATGGCATGAGCGACCAGTTCCTTGCCGGTCCCCGACTCGCCGCGGATTAGCACCGTCGTGTCGGTCGGCGCGACCTGGTGAATCGCGCGGTACACGGTCCGCATCGCGCCGGAGTTACCTATGATATTCTCCGGGCGGAAGCGGTCTTCCAGCTCGCCCCGCAGCCGGACGTTTTCCGCCTCCAGCGCCTGTCGGTCGGCCTCGGCCTGACGACGGGCGCGCACGTCGAAGGCGATCATGCTCGCGACGATCGTTAGCAGCCGCAGGTCGTCGTCCAAGGACGACGTCTCGCTGTAAGGTCGGTCGGCCGAGAGGGTCCCTACGACCTCGTTGCCGATGGCGATGGGCACGCACAAAAAGCTCATCTCCCTGTCACTGAGCTTCTTACGCTCGTGCAGGCGGTCGAGAAACTGCGGCTCCTCGCTGACTTTGGGGATTACGGCCGGCTTGCCGGTCTCGACGACCTTGCCCGTGACGCCCTCGCCCTTGCGATAGCGGACCTCCCGCCGCCGGGCCTCGGAGAGATTGTGCCCTATCTCGGTCATCAGCTCATCGCCGTCGGGTGTGAGAAGCATGATGGTGCTCCGCTCCATGCCGCGCTCGCTGTGGAGCACGTCGAGCACCTCCGCTAGCATCTGCCGCTGGTTCAGACCTGTCGCGAGTATCTGGCTGATGCGGCGCAGAACGTCCAGCTCGTGCTCGTGGCGGGAAGTAGCGCCAGTCGAAGGTACGGGGTCGGGGGAGATCGGCTCAGTCATAGCCATCGTCCTTGTGCGGTTGGGGCTAAGCAACGACAGAATTGTAACCATGCAACTCTATGCCGACAAGTGTGTTTTTATCTCCGCCCATAGGCATTGACGGATACCAATTGTAAGACGTTGTTTCGAAGGGTCTTAAGAAAAGCCAACCGGTTTGGCACGGAATACGCAATGTCAAAGCGTGTAAGTCAAGCCGGCACAGGCCGGGCCGAGTGGTCCGGATGCCGG
>JBKHJB010000069.1:0-11142 GCA_046538345.1 Phycisphaerae bacterium | reverse complement strand
GTAGGCCGGGCAGGCAGGCCCGCCGGTGTTGCTATGAGAAGCGAGTGAAGTGAACGGAGACGAACAAATCGCGTCGTTCGTTGCGACAATGTGGCTGGTCGGCGCGCGAGTGCTGGGCATGATGCTCGTGGCGCCGGTTCTGGGTCATACGGCCGTACCGCTGCGCCTGCGTGTGCTGATGGCAGTGGTCATAGCGTTGGCTGTGTCGGGTGGGCTTTCCCAGCCGGCGGTGTCCGGAGCGGCGATTCTGCCAGCGGTGGCGGTGGAAGTGCTGCTCGGAGTCACCATCGGCCTTGCGGTGAGGATGGTATTTGTGGGTATCGAGCTGGCCGCCCATCACGTCGGACAGCAGATGGGCGTCTCGCTGGCGGCCGCCTTCGACCCGTTCAGCGCCGGCGGCGACGCCGTGCGGCGCCTTTACGTGATGCTCGCGGTGGTCTTGCTGCTGGGTTTCGGCGGACACCGGATGATTATCTCCGCCCTGCTGAGAACGTTCGACGCCGTACCGCCGGGCGCTTTCGCTCCGGGCGACGCGATGGCGGGTTTTATCGCCACGGTGGCGACGGCGGGCTTTGCGCTGGCGCTTAAGGTGGCCGCTCCGGTGCTGCTCGCGATGCTGCTGGCGACCGCGGCGATGGGAATACTCCAACGGACCGTCCCACAGTGTCACATCCTTTCTGTGGGCATGCCGGTCCGCGTGATGCTCGGTCTGGTGGCGCTGGCGGCGGCTGTGGCTGTCGTCGCGCCGGTGATGGAAGGAGCTCTGGACTTCGTACTGCGAGAGGTCGCGAACCTGACGGGAGCTTAGATGCCGCCTCTGGACGAATCCGGCGAACGCACCTACATGCCGACGCCCCTGCGGCTGCAGGAGGCCCGGCGCGAAGGTCGCGTCGCGCGCAGCGGAGACGTAACGGCTGTGGCGGCGCTGCTGGCGTCGCTGGGGGCGCTGGCGCTGTTGGGGCGTCCCTTGCTGGAGGGCATGCGACAAATGGTCGCGGCGTGCCTGGATTTCTCGGGCGCACCGCTTGCCGACGGCGCAGCTTCGCAGGCGGCGGGTGACCTCGCCGCCGCACTGGGCGGCGTGGTATTGCCGGCGGCGGGGGTCTGCACAGCGGCGGCCCTGGCGGCTGTGCTCGCTAATGTCGCGCAGACACGCGGGCTTGTCGCCCCGGTGCGCGTAAGCCCGCAGTGGCAGCGACTGTCACCGGCCGGAGGTCTGCGACGGCTCTTCGGCGCCCGGTCGCTGGTTCGCGGGTTGCTGTCCGTGGCGAAGCTCGCAGCCATCGTGGCTGTGACGTGGAAGACTTTTGCCGGATCCTGGCCTCGGATGCTTGCCGCCGCCGGCGGAGACGGCGAGACGATAGCGGCTGTCGCGGGAAACCTGGTGTGGCGTCTTGGTCTGCGTCTGGCGGCTGCGCTGCTGGTGCTGGCGTTCGCGGACTATCTCTATCAGTGGTGGCAGCACCGACAGGACCTGAAGATGACCCGCCGCGACTGGCTGGACGACATGCGGCGGATGGAAGGCGACCCGCGGCGGAGCCGGCGGAGGCGGGCCGCGACCAAATCACGACGTGGTGACCTCTCGGCGGCCATGGGTGTCGCCGGTGCGACGAGGGAGCAGGGCTGATGGGCGAGATTCGCACGACAATCGACCGGGTCGTCCGCACGATCGCCCGGCACCGCGGGCTTATCCTGCCCGCGGGAGCGGCGGGTCTTATCTTCGTCGTGCTCGTGCCGCTGCCGCCCGTGCTCATCGACGTACTGCTGGCCGCGAACATAGCTCTGGCGGCGATTATCCTGCTGACGACGATCCACGTATCCAGTCCGCTGGAGTTCAGCGTGTTCCCGTCGCTGCTGCTGACGGCGACGTTGTTCCGCCTGGTTCTGAATGTGGCGACAACGCGTCTGATACTCACCTGCGGCGCCGATGGGCACTCGTTCGGCGAGGCGCAACTAGCGGCCGGGCGGGTCATATGGTCGTTCAGCCGGTTCGTTACCTCCGGCTCGCTGACGGTGGGGGTGATATTGTTCTGCATCATCGCGGTGGTGCAGTTCGTGGTGATTACCAAGGGCGCGTCGCGCATCAGCGAAGTGGCCGCCAGGTTCGTGCTCGACGCCATGCCTGGCAAGCAGATGGCTATCGACGCGGACCTCGGCTCCAAGCTCATTGACGAACACCAGGCCCGCGACCGCCGCGAGAAGATAAGCCGCGAGGCCGACTTCTACGGCGCCATGGACGGCGCGGGCAAGTTCCTCCGCGGCGACGCGGTGGCCGCCGTGCTCATCACGTTGGTGAACATCGCCGGCGGATTCTACGTGGGCGTGGCGCTGTATGGCTGGAGCTTGCCGCGCACGGCCGAGCTTTTCACCCGGCTGACCATCGGAGACGGTCTGGTCACGCAGATACCGGCGCTGATAGTGGCTATCTCCGCCGCTCTGCTGGTTACCCGCAGCGCTGCCCGGGCGAATCTCGGCGAGGAGTTCGTCTCCCAACTGACGGCCAAGCCGGTGGCGCTGCTTATAACGGCGGTATTTCTCGCGGCGTTGGCGCTTACCTCTCTGCCCAAGGCGCCGCTGCTGCTTCTGGGCGTGGGTTGCGCGGGGCTGGGCTGGATGCTCTCGCGCCGACAGGAACAGCACGAGCGAGAACCGGCGACCGAGGGCGAGGCGGCGCCTCCGGCGCCGCAGACCGACGACGTCGAAGAGCTTCTGCGCGTCGAGCCGGTTGCACTTGAGCTGGGTTTCTCGCTGGTGCGTTTCATCGAGCCGTCCGAAGGCGGCGACCTGCTGGAGCGCATCGGCGCGTTGCGGCGGCAGCTTGCCCGCGAGCTGGGCCTGCTTCTGCCGACCGTGCGCGTCAGCGACAATCTCCGCCTGGAGGCGCACGGCTACGTTATACGAATTCGCGGGGCGAAGGTCGCCGAGGGGCGTTTGTATCCCGGCCGGCTGCTGGCGGTAGCCGGTGCGGAAACCACCGGGTCCGCCCTGGAGGGTGTGGATACAACCGAACCGACTTTCGGCGCGCCGGCGACGTGGATAGATCACGATCGGCGCGAACACGCCGAACGGCTGGGCTACACCGTTGTGGAGACGCCGAACGTACTGATGACGCATCTCGCCGAAACGCTCCGCCGTAACGCAGCCGAGCTGCTCTCGCGAGAGCAGGTGGTCCGTCTGCTGGAGAACCTCCGCAAGCGTTGCGACAACCTGGTGACCGAGGTCACCGAGCGGCTGAGCGTCGGACAGATACGCGCGGTGCTGAGAAACCTGCTGCGCGAGCGGGTTCCCATACGCGACCTTGAGAGCATCCTCGAGACGCTGGTGGAAAACGCGGGCGAGACCGCCGACGCCGACGCCCTTACCGAGGCGGTTCGCCCGAGCTTGGCGCGAACGCTTTCGCAGCGGTACTGCGACGAGCGGTCCCGACTGTGGTGCGTGTGCCTGCCGGAGGACGTGGAGCGGCAGTTACATAGCTGCATGGACTCCGGAGACGGTGACGGTGGCCGATTGCCACCGGAGCTGTCACAGGACGTCTCGAAGAAAGTGCTGGGAGACTTGGAGCTGCTTACCAGCCGGGGCTGCCCGCCGGTGGTGCTCTGTGCGCCGCGCCTGCGGAGAACTATCCGCGGACTGCTGGCGACAGAGGCGCCGGACGCGGCAGTGCTCGGATATGACGAAGTCGATTCCGTCGAGGTTCAGTCGGTAAATACCGCAGAGGTGCATGAATGAACGCCAGAACGTACCAGGCCGGTTCCATGTCGGAAGCATTGGCGGAGGTCAAACGCGACCTCGGTCGTGACGCTGTGATTCTCCATACCCGCCGACGTCGCAAGGGCGCGCTGCTGGGCGTGCTGGGTGGGCGGCACATATGGGAGGTCACAGCCGCCGCCAGCGTAAACGTGCTGCCCCGCGGCTCGGCCGGGACGTATGAGTCCGACTCCCCGGAGCAGCCCGAAGGGCAACCGGCGCCCAAGCGTCGCGCCGCGAGCGTGCCGACCGACGATGCCGCCGGCGAACAGGGCGAGAACGGCGACGGGCGCCTGGATGAGATCCACAGCATGGTCAGGGCGCTTCTGGACCGTCGTGCCGGCGAACAGGCCGATGAAATGCCCCCGGAGCTTCGTTGGTACTACGAGCGGCTCTTGGAGGAAGACGTGGCCGAGAATGTGGCGGCGGATTTGGTGAGCCAACTCCGCAGCAGTCTCACCGGCCAGGAGCTTACCGACGCCGACGGCGTGCGCGACCGTCTGTGGGACATGATTGCGGCGCGCATACCAACACGCAGTAGCGAGCCGCCCGCCAGGGATGACGGTCGGGCGCGCGTCGTCGCATTGATTGGTCCCACGGGCGTGGGCAAGACCACCACTGTCGCCAAGCTGGCGGCGGACTACAAGCTGCGCCGGGGCTGCAGCGTCGGGCTGATTACGATGGACACCTACCGCATCGCCGCGGTGGAGCAGTTGCGGACGTACGCGGAGATTATCGAGGTCCCGCTGCGGACGGTGCTCAGTCCGGGCGAGGTGTACCAGGCGGTCCACGCCATGTCCGGGATGGACGTGGTGCTGCTGGACACCGCCGGTCGCAGTCAGAACAACCGGATGCGGCTGAACCAGCTCAAGGGCTTCCTCGATGCCGCCGAGCCGGACGAGACGCACCTGGTGGTATCGGCTACGTCCAATCGCAAGACCGCGGGGATGGTGCTGGAGCGGTTTGTGCCGCTGGGCGCGGACCATCTTCTGGTAACGAAGCTTGACGAGGCGGCGACATTCGGCATGATTTTGAACCTCACGGCTACGGCCGAGACGCCACTGAGCTTCGTTACGACCGGGCAGGACGTCCCCGACGACATCGCACCGGCCGATGCTCACCGTCTCGCCGAGGCCATCGTCGCAGGCCCGAAGTTGCAGGAGGCGTGAGGATGACGGTTGACGACCAGGCCAGCAAGCTGCGGCAACTGGTGGATCATGCCAGGGACGCGTCCACCATCGCTGTTACCAGCGGAAAGGGCGGCGTTGGGAAGTCAAATATCGCGCTGAACCTTTCGATACTGCTATCGGCCGCGGGCAACCGCGTGGCGCTGGTGGACGCCGACCTGGGTCTGGGGAACCTTGACGTTCTGATGGACATGGGGGTGCGGGCGAATGTATCGCACGTTATCGCGGGGCGGCGGCGACTGAGTGAGGTGATAGTGGATTTGCCCTGCGGGGTGCAGTTCGTCCCCGGCGCAAGCGGACTGGCGCGACTGGCGGAGCTGAGTGAGTTCCAGCGCGCGAAGCTGCTGGAGGATCTCGGCTCGCTGGAAGCGGATAACGATATTATCGTGATAGACACCGGCGCGGGCATCGGCGCGAACGTATTGCAGCTTTCGGCGGCCGCTGACAGGACCATCGTAGTCACCACGCCCGAGCCGACCGCCGTGACCGACGCCTATGCCGTGGTCAAGATTCTCACCCAGCGGCGTTACGAAGGGCAGTTGAGCTTGCTGGTGAACTTCGCGACGGATCGACAGCAGGCGCGGCAGACTTCACAGCGCATTTCCACGGTCGCCAGGCAGTTTTTGGGAACTCGACTGCTCGATGCCGGATACGTGCTGACCGACGAGAAGGTCCCCGAGGCGGTGCGGCGCAGAGACCCGTTTGTTCTCAGTCACCCGCGCTGTGCTGCCAGCAAGTGTCTGGCGGCGTTGGCGACGAAACTGTGCGTCGGGGGCTCCCTGGTGGAACGCAAAGAGGGTTTCTTCCGGCGGGTCGCCAACTGGCTTGCATAGAATAAGGCCGCAAAAACGAAAGGATTACATGGATGTTCCCGCAGTCGCCACGGACGGCGGATGCCGGGGGGATGGGCCGGGTTGTGCCCGGCTTGACCGGCAGGGGCCGTTCCGGGGGCGAGTTGTGCGGTAAATCCCAACAATTCGGCAAAATAGCTAAAGTGTGCGCACATATAGCAGACAATAAGTACAGGGCAATTGCGCAAAGTGGGGGGACTGGGCGAGATGTCCGGTTTGGGCTTGCCGCTTGGTAAGTCCCGACGATGACATGTCGTCGAAGAGAGAGGCAACGTGTCCGCGGGGCTGCGGCGGACAGTAAGGCCGGCGGCTTCGCGAGGCGGCCAGCTGAAAAACGGAAGGAGTGAGCATGGCTTGGGCCCGTACAAAAGCGCCCCAGGAGCAGGTACAGAAGTGGTGGGACCGGTTCCATAAGCACCGGGACGACGAGTCTCGCAACGCGCTGTTGGAGAACTACCTTCCGCTGGTGCGCTACACGTCCGAGAGGGTCCACTCCAAGCTGCCGGACGAGGTGGATGTTGACGACCTGATGTCGGCGGGCATTTTCGGTCTGATGGACGCGGTCAACGCCTACGATCCCGAGCGAGGAGTGAAGTTCGAGACCTACTGCACCGCGCGCATACGCGGGGCAATTCTCGACGAGCTGCGCTCCATGGACTGGGTCCCCCGACTGGTCCGCAGCAGGGCGCACAAGCTCGGAGAGGCGACGCGCGAGCTGGAGGCCGAGCTTGGCCGAAAGCCCCACGAAAAGGAGCTTGCCAAGCGGATGCGGATGAGCATGAAGGAATTCCGCAAACTCCGTCGCGATGCTCACGCGGTGGGTATAGTCTCGCTCAGCCGCAAGTGGTTCGAGACCGACTCCAACAAAGACCTGCGCGAGATCGACGTGCTGGAGGACAAGCGCAGCGACAATCCGTTCCTCACGGCTCAGAGGCGGGACATCAAGGAACTCATCACCCGCGGACTGAGCAGGGCCGAGCGCCTCATCGTGCTGCTGTACTACTTCGAAGAGATGACGATGAAGGAGATCGGCGAGACGCTGGATCTCTCTGAAAGCCGCGTCAGTCAGATGCACTCGGCGATCCTGTCGCGCCTGCGACAGCAACTCGAAAAGCGCCAGAAGGAGCTGCAGGTAGGTTAGCGGCGCCTTGTGTACCCGTATGCTCGTGTATTCGTTTCCGGTGTGCTTTTGCCGGACGCGATCGTCGGGCAGAGGTAGAGCTTGCCGTACGGGGATACACCTGAGGCGGTGGATATCTGTCCCGATGGTTATCATGTGACATGCTCCCGCTGCGCGGGAACATGATATCCGTCACCGCCAAACAGCGTGGCGCTACCAGCCCTCGTGTTTTCGGTCTAACCTGGAAGTAAGCGGGATGCGTATCACACCTGCGACGTTGATCCCAACGTACAATCCGCGGACTATCGACCGGCTTGTGGCGGGGCTATAATGCCTGCGCGAACAGAAAGGAACGCCGCCATGCGCTTCACCAAGATGCAGGCCCTGGGTAACGATTACGTTTACGTCAACGGGTTCAGCGAGCAGGTTGACGACCCGCCCGCCGTTGCGAGGGCAATCAGCGACCGGCACTTCGGCGTCGGCGCCGACGGGCTGATTCTTATTCTGCCGTCCAACAAGGCCGACGTTCGCATGCGCATGTTCAACTCCGACGGCTCGGAAGGGGAGATGTGCGGAAACGGTATTCGCTGCGTGGCCAAGTACGCCTATGACTACGGGCTGGCGAAAGAGAACCCGATGCGTGTGGAGACGGCGGCGGGCATCAAGAAAATCGAACTTGTGCTCGGCGAAGAGGGCAAGGTATCGGCCGCCACCGTGGACATGGGCGAGCCGGTGTTGGACGCCGAGCGCATACCTGTGGCGATGCCGCAGAATCGTGTCATTGACGCACCGGTTCGCGTGCGTAAGTATGCCTATAACATGACGTGTGTGTCGATGGGCAATCCTCACGCGATTATCTTCGTCAACGATGTGGATGAAGTGCCGCTCGGCGAGGTCGGGCCCGAGCTGGAACACAACCCTCTGTTCCCGCAGCGGGCGAATATACACTTTGTGCAGGTGATAGCGCCCACGGAGGTCCGCATGCGCACCTGGGAGCGGGGCAGCGGCGCGACCCTGGCATGCGGCACGGGGGCGTCGGCCGTTTGCGTCGCGGGCGTGCTGACCGGCAGGTGCGATCGGGAGGTTGCCGCACATCTGCCCGGCGGGACGCTGATGCTGCGCTGGCGGGAAGACGACGATCACGTTTACATGACCGGACCGGCGGTCGAGGTGTTCTCGGGCGACTGGCCGGAGTGATTCAGCCCCGGCCGTGGCGATTCGAACCGCGGCCCGCATTACGGGAGGTACACCATGTTCCTGGGTGGTTTCAGCGGGATTGGTCCCATATGGGGCGGCATGTACAGCTACCAGGTGAGTCACGAGGCGACTCGTACGGCTCACCGCGGACTGAGCAGGACGCGCCGGCTCCAGGAGGAGCTGCGCCGTGTCGAGGATAAGCTCGATAAGCTTACCCTCGTGTGCATGTCCATGTGGTCGCTGCTGTGCGAGAAGACCGACCTTACCGAGGAGCAACTCGCCGAGCGGATCCAGCAGATTGACCTTCAGGACGGCAAGGCGGACGGTAAGGTCACGCAATCACTGAAGGAATGCCCTCAGTGCGGGCGGGCGATGTCGTCGCGGCATGCGAGGTGCCTGTACTGCGGTACCGAGAAGACCGGCTCCGGCGCCTTCGGTCTGTGAAAGGCGGCATCGGTCGGACCGCTACTGCGAGGCGTTCTCCAGCAGTCCTGGCTCGCCGCGAAGCGCGCGGATATACTGCGCCTGCGCCACGGCGTAGTCCTGCCATGCAGCCGCCAGTTTGGAGAGGAACTCCTCGTCCGGCGGTACGTACAGTGCGCGTTGCACCGCCTCGGCGAAAGGTGAGCCGGATTTGACGTTCTCCAGGAACCGACGGAACTGTCCGCGGCTCATCCTGCCCCGCAGATACTCCACGAAGCTGAACGCCTGCGCGTAAAACACGGCCGGGTCGTCCAGATCCTCCCGCGTGGTGAGGAACAATTGCGGCATGGGTATGTGCCGACCGGCCGCTAATGCCGCCCCGGCCAGCACGATGCGGTTGTCATCCGCCTCGGCTTCGGCGAGCATTGCCAGTCCTTCGTCGAGAAACAGCGGACAGTGCGATTCTCCGAAGAATTCGTGCAGAACCAGATGGGACAGCTCGTGCGGTAGCACCCGGTCTATCATGACCGCCTCGAAATTTGCCTCCTCGTCCAGTTGCGTCAGGTCGATGCGCCTGACGATTCCCTCCGGTCCGTAGCGGATAGTGAAGTTGCCTCCGGAGTAGTCCGGTGCGTCCTCGGCGTGGCGACGGAAGTGCTCGCGGTCGGCCCAGACATGGATGTCCACGGTGTGCGGCCAGGCCTGCCCGCCGAGAAGCACACCGCATATGCCCCGTAGGGACTGCTCGGCGCGCCGTGCCACGAGGCGGGCGAGCCGGGCGTTGTGTGCCCGGACGACAAAATGCTCGGTGGTCTCGACGTATTGTTCCCGGTCCACGCTGCCAAGTTCGTCCATTTCGCGTGGTGCGAGTGCTTCGGCGACGAGTTCAGGACCGACGTTCTGCCGGTCTCGGGGGGAGGTTTCCCGCAATCGCCGCTGGACGTACTCTCTCAGACGCGGCGACTCACAGGAAGCCAGGAACTGTCGGTACGCCTCCGTGGCCGATGTTGCTCTGCCGAGCTTGCGTCGTGCCTCGGCCGCTATCAGCCAGGCCCGTGGAACCGGCTCTCCGGAGCGGTCGGCCAGCTCCAGGGCAAGCTGCTCGGAGAGTCTATGGCGGCCCGCGCGGTATGCGCGCAAAGCCGCCTGTACGCCGTCAACGTCCACGGGGTCCATACAGCGACCGGTTGAGGGAATGAGCAGAAGGAGGACCGTCACAACGGCGGCGGAAACGCGGAGATCATTTTTCGCCATTAAGTTCATTCGTCAGCGTGCGGCGCATGGACTTGACCTTCTCCAGGTCGCCCTGCGCCCACTGGGCCTCCAGCACCAGCTCATGGGGGTACGGCTCGGTGAGGCGGATAATCTCGCGGAGGTCCTGGCTTACATTGTCAAGCCGGCGGATCATACCTCGCAGAAGCGAGTGGTACTGCCTGGCGTTAAGGTCCTCCTGACCAAGTGACTCGAGAGTTTGGTCAAACTGCTGTGCGGTGGAATCCACGTCGCGTCGGAGCTGGGTTATCCGCTGTCTGGCAAGCTCCACGCGATGGCTCCGGGCGATGTCCTCGACCATGGCGTCCGCCCGGTCGAACGCCTGCGATGCCTGGAGCCAACGTCTCTGCGCCTTTTCAGAGTCCGAGGCGGCTAATCGCCGACCTTCGTTCATCAGCTCCCGGCCGCGACGGATTTCCTCTATCGCCCGGTCGCGCAGCGCTGCGGCCAGTACCAGCGGGTCCGACAGCGAAGCCGGTCCCGGCGTCAGAACTCCGCCGGGATTGCCGAGCAGACCGGCCTGGGGAGGGTAGGTTTCCGTCAGGACATACATTCCGTCTTCGTTGTTTGCGAGCAGATCGGCGATTGCGGCGTAGCGCGCCGCACGCGGAGGTTGGGCATCGGCGGAGAGCTGCTCAAACGCCTCCTTCGCCTCGGAGAAACGCCCGCTTCGGACGCGGGCATGGGCGGTCAGCCGCTGGATTTCGCGGCGTTGTTCGTCGTCGGCGGAGGCGGCCGCTAGCTTCGGTAAAAGGTCCTTCAGCAGCGAGGCGGCTTTACCGGCTTCCAGTTTGCCCCGTGCAAGCTCCAGCGCCTGATCCACCGGCCTCCATTTTCCGTCGGCACGGACGTATCCCAGCGAGCGTCTGGCGCCGACGTGGTCGCTATCGAGTTGCAGGACCTGCTGGTAGAGGTCCTCGGCCTGACGGGACAAGTCGTTTTGCTCGGCCCATACCGCCACCTGGAAAAGCTCTGTCGCATCGGATGGGTCGGCGTCGGCCAACATGCCGGCCAGTTCGGCCTCGGGCGTGTCGGCAAAATCGATATGGGCCACCTGGTCGCGGGAGAACTCCAGCGTTCCGTAGCTCATATCGACCAGGACGGTGTCCTTGCGGACGGTGACGGTCCCGGTGAAGCTGCGGCCGTCGCGGAGAACCAGACGGTCCGCATGCGCCGCCCCCACCAGTAAGAGCAAAACAGCCGCTGCGAGCATGCGCCTTGTCATGGCGTCAGCCCCTCGTATCTGTTCGGGACCTTATGCCGGTGGGATGTTTTTCTTCCGCGGTCCTCACCGTGACCGAGTATACACGACAGGCCGCTCTTTTACCACCCCGTCGGGTGTGCT
>JBKHJB010000068.1:0-11173 GCA_046538345.1 Phycisphaerae bacterium | reverse complement strand
ATGCGACACAGAGACGCAGAGAAGCAGAGGGCATTATTTACCACAGAGACACAGAGGTCACAGAGATAGCGAAACAGCATTCTTGAATCTCTTTCTCCTCTGTCTCTCTGTGTCAAACCCATGCGTTGCTCTGTTGCTCTGTTGCTCTGTGTCGAATCTTTCTGCGTCTCTGTGTTCTCTGTGACTCTGTGGTTGTGGTTTCAGCGGAGCTTCAACGTCGCCAGCGCCAATGCGCCGAAGATTATGCCGAGTATCCAGAACCTCACGACCACCTTGGACTCCGCCCATCCGCCGAGGTGGAAGTGATGATGCAGCGGGGCGCAGCGGAACACGCGTTTGCCCTTGCCGCTGGAAAGACGGGTAACGCGGAACACGCCCACCTGCAACATAACGCTGACCGCCTCCATCACGAATACGCCGCCGGCGATTATCAGCAGCAGCTCCTGCCTGGCGACTACGGCGATATACCCGATAAGCCCGCCCAGCGGAAGCGAACCGGTATCGCCCATGAACACCTGCGCGGGATGCGCGTTGAACCACAGAAATCCCATACACGCCCCGGCCATCGAGGCGCAGAACACCGTCATCTCCGAAGCGCCCGCCACCCGCGGCATCTGGAAAAAGTCCGCCCACCGCCACAGACCCACCACCTCGGCGACTATAAGCAGCACCACGCAGACGATAATGGAGCACCCCGCCGCCAGTCCGTCCATGCCGTCGGTCAGGTTCACGGCGTTGGACGTGCCCACCATCGTCACCACGGTTATCATCACGTACGCCAGCAGCGGCAGCGCCACACTCGTGGCGGTGAAGGGAAAATACAACCGATGTGCGGGGTTCACCTTCTCGCCGGCCGTCACGACGATACTCGCCTGCCCGTACTTGTACATGTAGATACTCAGCAGCACGGCCAGGCCTATCTGGAAGAGGATCTTCTCCCACATGTAAAGCCCTTCGCGTCGGCCCTTACCGGCCGAGTAACGGAGCTTTATCCAGTCGTCCACGCCGCCGAGCACGCCCAGCCAGATAAGCGCCAGCAGACCCATGCGGACGTACATGTTGGCCAGGTCGCCGAATACGATGACCGACACCAGGATACCCATCACGATAAGCACGCCACCCATCGTGGGAGTGTCGGACTTATGCCGCGTGAGCTGGTTGAGGTCGGCGTGGTCGAACTCCGGTCGGTCACCGAGCTTGGCGCGGACCAGGAAACGTATAATCGGCGGCGCGGCGAGCATGACCACGGCCCAGCTCAGCACGGCCGCTCCCGCGACCCGCAGTATGAGCAGTCCCGCCTGCTGTTGGTCGGTCAGTTGTCTAAGCAGCCAGCAGAGCAAAGAGCCGGTCCCTTCAGCGAGTGGATTGTTTTTCGTTACGGTCCGGCGCGAATGCCTCGACTATCGGTTCGACGAGGCGCTCCATGCGCATGGCCCGGGAGCCCTTCAGCAGCACGGCGTCACCGGCGCACAGTAAATCGCCGAGCGCTTGCGCCGCTGCGGGGACGGAGTCGAAGGTCTCCGCGGGCAAGCCGGCTTCACGGGCCGCCTGAGCCATATATCGACCCAGCTTTCCCACGGCGATGAGCAAATCCAGTCCCTTCGCGGCGAGGTCCCGGCCGGTCCGCCGGTGGATGTCCGCCTCGTCGTCTCCCAACTCGAGCATGTCGCCGGCGATGAGCACGCGCCGCTCGGCGGGGGTCTCTGCGAGCACGTCGGCGGCGGCCAACATGCTTGCGGGGTTGGCGTTGTAGGCGTCGTTGATGACGGTTACCTCGCCCGCGTCTATCCGCTCTGTGCGCATCTCGACGGGCTGGAAGTCCGCCAAAGCGCCGGCCGCTTCGCAGCGGTCCATGCCCAGACGCTGTGCGACAGCCAGTGCGGCCAGGGCGTTAAGCGCGTTGTGCCTGCCCGCAAGCGGAAGCGAAGCCCACGACTCTCCGTTTATCTGGAACTTGCCACCCCCCTCGCACGGTTCGTATGCGGTGAGGCGAAGCTCGGCGGACTTATCTTCTCCAAAGCGGACCACGCGTGCGTCATAGCCCGCCACGGCCCGGAGCAGCGGCTTGCTGTCCGCCCGGACGACGCCCAGCCCGCCGTCGCGCAGGGAGTCCAGTATGGACGCCTTCTCCGCGGCAATGCGCTCCAGCGAGCCAAGACCCGCGAGGTGCGCCTCGGCGACGCTGGTGATAACGGCTATGTCCGGCGACGCCATCCGCGAAAGCCCGGCCACCTCGCCCGGCGCGTTGGTGCCTATCTCCGCGATGAGATAGTCGGCGGCGGCGCCGGCTGCCAGCAGCGTCAGCGGCACGCCGACGGCGTTGTTGAAGCTTTTCGGGCTGCACGAGCCGGTCAGACGCTTCGAGAGCACGTGGTGTATCATCCGCTTGACGGTGGTCTTGCCGTTGGAGCCGGTAACCGCTATGACCGTCGCCGGGATAATGGAGCGGTGGTAGGCGCCCAGTCGTCCCAGCGCCTCGGTGGTGTCGTCCACTTCCAGCAGGCCGCAGCCGAACAGCTTGGCGATGTCCGGGCTTACCTTGCTGCCCCGTCGGAGAACCGCGGCGATGCAGCCCGCCTCCGCGGCTTGTCGCAGAAAGTCGTGTCCGTCGCACCGCTCGCCCTGAATCGCGAAGAAGACGTCACCCGGCTGGGCGGTTCGGCTGTCGATGCTGACGCCGTGCACGTGAGCATCCGGCAGCGGCCTGAGCGGCCGGGCCTGTATCGCGCGACGAATCTCCTCGATACCAAGCGGCTTCACGACTGCGACTCCCGTCGGCGCACGGCGCGGGCGGCCTCCTGTACGTCGTCGAACTCGATCCGCTCGTCGCCGATAATCTGTGTCTTCTCGTGCCCCTTGCCGGCGATGACCACGACATCGCCCGCGGACGCACTCTCCACGGCCCGGCGGATCGCCTCCCGCCGGTCCGGCTCGATGGCACTTTGCTCCTTTCCCTCGGAGCTGAGCCCGGCGACGATTTCCTCGATAATAGTGTCGGGCTTCTCCGAGCGGGGATTATCGGAGGTAATCACCATGTAGTCGGCGAGTGACTCTGCCACTCTCGCCATTCGCGGGCGCTTGGAGCGGTCGCGGTCGCCCCCGCAGCCGAACACCACAATCAGCCGTCCCCGCGTCACCGGGCGAAGTGCGCCGAGAACGTTCTCCAGCGCGTCGTCGGTGTGGGCATAGTCCACGAACACCTGGTACGGCGCGGCCACCTCCACGCGCTCCAGGCGTCCGGGAACACGGTCCACCTCCTTAAGGGCGGAGGCGATTGTTTCGATGTTCACCCCCAGAGCCATAGCCGCCGTCGCGGCGGCTACCGCGTTGTAGACGTTGTGTCGGCCTATAAGCGGCGTGCTTACCTCGGCGCGGGCGTCCCGCGCTATCAACGTGAAGCGCGAGCCGGCGGCTTCTATCTCGTCGATGCGCGCCCGCACGTCCGCGGCGGGACTGAGTCCGTACCACCAGACGTCCGCCCTGGTAGCGGTAGCGAATTCCTCACCCCACGCGTCGTCGCGGTTGATGACTGCGAAGGCGTGCGGAGGAAGCTGCTCGAACAGTCGCCGTTTCGCAGCAAGGTAGGATTCCATCGTGCGATGGTAATCCAGATGGTCGCCACTGAGGTTGGTAAAGACCGCCACCTTCGGCTCCAGCCCGGCCGTGCGGTCCTGGTCCAGCGCGTGGGACGAAACCTCCATCACCAGGTGGGTCCGCCCGTTGGCGACCATCTCCTCGGCCATCTCCGCCAGCTCTATCGGCGAGGGTGTGGTAACGCTCGCCGCGGCGCTACGTGCTCCCGTCTGGTAGCTGATGGTCCCCAGAAGCGCCGGTTTGGCGCCGGCGGCCGAGAGTATGCCACGCAACAGGTGCGTGACGGTGGTCTTGCCGTTGGTGCCGGTCACTGCGACCACGTCCAGTTTTCGCACAGGCCAACCGCGGATCGCCTGAGCCAGACGCCCCGCCGCGATGTGCGTGTTGTCCACCACCGCGCAGGCGACGGATGCGGGGACCTCGGCGTCGTCCTCGCAGACAACTGCGGCCGCCCCTGCCTTGACGGCAGAGCCGATGTGCGCGTGTCCGTCCTGCTGCGTGCCGCGAACGGCTACGAAGCAGCCGTCTTGTCGGACACGACGGGAGTCGGTAACCACCTCGGTTACCTCAACGTCTCCCCGCCTCCGCAGGGGCGACAGACCGGCCGTCGATAGGAGCTTGGAAAATAGCATGATTGCACTGTTTCTCGCCCGCCGCGACTTCTAGCGCCGGGCCCAGCCGGCCGCTGTCCGCGCGGTGCGACCGGGACGGTCCGGCGGCACACCAAGGTAGCTCAGCGACCTTTCCAGCACGCGCTTTACGTACGGAGCCGCCACCTTCGAGCCATAATACCCGCGCGAGGCGTCCGGCCGGTATATTGAAACCACCACCAGCAGCTTCGGGTCGCTCGCCGGGGCGCCTCCCACGAAACTTCCCACGTACGCTCCGTCCACATAGCCACCTTCGCCGGGGACCTGGGCGGTGCCGGTCTTGCCGAAGCTGCTCCAGTTCTCCAGGCGGCATGCCCCGCCGGTGCCCTCCGTGACGACGCGGCGAAGCACTTTCAGAGTCTCGGCCGAGACTTCCGGGCTGAGCACTCTCCGCGCGACTTGCGGCTCGTTGCGGTACACCGACTCACCGGAGGCGTCGTTGACGTGGTCTATGAGCACCGGCTCCATCAGCAGTCCGCCGTTGGCGATCGCGCCGAAGGCGTACGCCAGTTGCACCGTGGTAACGGAAACCTCCTGGCCGAACGGCACGCGGCGTGTGCTGTAGCCGTCCCATTTTTCCAGCGGTCTGAGTATGCCCCGGCTTTCGCCGGGCAGCGCCACGCCCGTGCGCGAGCCGATTCCGAATCGCCGGGCCGTAGCGTACAGCCGCCGGTTGCCTATGCGCTCGCCGAGCTTGGCCATCAGGATATTGCTGGAGTGGATAACCCCCTCGGCAACCGTCAGCTCGCCGTGACTCTCGCCGTGGTCTGTTATGCGGCCGCCACGACGGGCGTGATAGACTCCGTTCTCGCAGAAGATTCGCGTGTCGTAGCTCGCCTCGCCGAACTGGACGGCGGCCGCGGCGAAGAGGGGCTTGAGCACGCTGCCCGGCTCGAAGGGTGTACTTACTGCGCGGTTGGTGCGGGACTGCGGGTCGGACGTGTTGTAGTTGTTTGGGTCGAAACCCGGAACGGAGCACATCGCGAGTATCTCGCCTGTCCGGGGGTTGATGACTATTCCCGTTCCCCACTCGGCGCGGTGTTCCTGGACGCTTTCGGCGACGGCGTCGGTGAGATAGCCCTGAATGACCATGTCCAGAGTAGTGAACACGTGTTGACCGTCGCGCGGAGGTCGGCTGCGAGCGGCCAACGGCCAGATTGGTCTGCGGGAGGCGTCCGCCAGCAACACCTGGCGACCTGTCCGCGGCTGGAGGTGCTCGTCAAGCGCCAGCTCCAGCCCGCTGCCGGCGACACCGTCGATGCGCCTGAAGCCGATGACGTTGCCCGCCAGCTCGCCGTTGGGATAGTTGCGACGCCATTCGTGTGTGATTCCCACGGCCGGTATGTTCAAATCACGAATCGCCTCGGCCTGGGCATCGGATATCTCCCGCGACAGCCAGACGAACCGCGATTGGCGCCGCCGCTGGATGCGATTAAGCACTTTCTCGGCTGATACGTCGAGCACGTCGGCGACGTCGTCTACCACCGCGGGCAACTCTTCGTCGCTGAGAAGTCCCGGGTCGGCGAAGCAGCTCGGTACCTGCCTGCTGCCGGCGAGCAGTACGTCCCGGCTGTGCGTGCGGGTGTAAACGTTCCCCGGTCGGGCGGGCAGGGGTATGACCATCTCCTGCTGTCGGCGGATGCGATCGGTTACGTTGGACGGACGGTCACGAATCAGCAACGCCAGGCGCGCGCCCATCGCCACGACCGCCACCATCAGCAGGCCGAACAGCAGATTGTGCCTCCATGCACCGCCTCTGCGTGACATTGTCACCGGCTCATTCGATCTCGCCTTCCGGCGGAAGTGTCTCCGGGGCGTGTGCATAGTACCCGCGCGGCGGCTCGACGCCCTGCAGGTCCAGCGCCATCAACTCGGCGCGACGCCGAATCTCCCGCGGCGCCGTGCGCATATTCAGCCGAACCTGCTGATCCCATAACGAGCGTCGCACGGAGACTCTGCGCAGCCGAAGGTGCTGAATATCGTGGCGGACGGAAGTCTCCGCGCGGCGCACCTGCACCAGAGCCACCGCGATTCCGCACAGCGCGACCACAATGAACAGCATCCTTGCCATGGTTCACTCTCAGCGTGGAATCTTAAGCTCCGCGCCCAGCGGCAGAACGTCCGGCGCCGACAGCACGTCGCGATTGGCGCGGTAAATCTTCATCACGGCTTCCCTGCCGTCGTCGTCGTCGTAGAAGCGACGGGCTATCTTCGTGAGATTGTCACCGCGCTGGACGGTGTATGTCCGCGGACCGTCATTGGCGCTTGACGTCCGCCGGTCGGCGCCGAAATGCTCACGAAGTTCGTCGAGCGACATCTCGCGGACCCGCCCGGACGAGCTTTCGCCCGCCGGCGGAGGTATTACCAGCTCGTCGCCGACCTTCAGCGCACCGGGATCGTCGACGCGGTCGGCGTTGGCCTCGAGTATTCGCCGGTACTTTCGCCGGCTTCCGTAGAACCTCTCGGCGATGTCTACCAGCGTATCGCCGCTGCGTACCGTGTATACCGCACCGGCGGTTCGGGCACGCTGAGTATGCTCCAATGCCTGAGAGCGGTCCGCGCCGGTTGGCGCGGGGGCTTCTTCCTCCTCGGCGCTATCGGCGTCGGAAGACTCCGACTCCCGCTGCTGCGAAGCGCTGTTGTCCCGCTCCGCCGCGAGAGTCCGACGCTCTACTGCCGCAGGGCTTTCATGGCTGACGGGCACGGGCGATTCGCGTGAACTCTCCTCGGCGGAAGCCATGTCCGGCTCTCCAGGTCCCGAGGCGGTGCCCGTCAACTCGCTGAGCACAAGCCCGAAGGCGATTATGAACAACAACCCCACCACCAGACCGATGCGTGTCTCTCGCGTCATGATTACGGCTCCATCCGCAACGACAGCGTTCAAGCAATCCGTTCAATACCACGCAGCTTTGCAGACCGGCCCCGAGGATTCTTTTCGACCTCTTCGGCGTCCGGTGATAAGGGCTTTTTCATCAGTTGTCGCGCCCGACCGCTTTCGAGAAGCTCCGCAAACGCGTGCTTCACCCGCCTGTCCTCCAGCGAGTGGAAGCTGATGATCACAGCTCTGCCGCCGACACTCAGCACATCCGGCAACCGCTCCAGCAGTCGGTCCAGGGCGCCAAGCTCGTCGTTGACGGCGATCCGCAACGCCTGGAACGTCCTGGCCGCGGGGTGTATCCCGCGCCGACCGGCTCTTACCGGCTTCGGCAGAGCGCCGACGACTATCCGGGCAAGCTGCGTTGTCCGCTCGATGCGATCATCCCTGCGGGCGGCGACTATCGCCCTTGCGATCCGTCGGCTGTAACGCTCCTCGCCGCAGGTGTATATCAAATCAGCCAGCGACTTCTCGTCCAGTCGGTTGACCAGCTCCGCCGCCGTCTCGCCGCCGGAGCGGTCCATCCGCATGTCCAGCGGACCGTCGGCCGTGTAGCTGAATCCGCGAGCGGGATCGTCAATCTGGACCGAGCAGACGCCCAGGTCCGCCAGCAGAGCGTCAACTTGCGATTCTTCGGCTTCTGCCAGCACGGTTGGCACCTGGTCGAAACTCGCACGGAACAGCCGAACCCGGTGAGAGAACCTCGACAGCCGATCCCTGGCACATCGCAGGTTCTCTTCGTCCAGGTCGATACCGACGAAACGGGTGTCGTCCCTGGCGGCGGCGAGCAGCGCTTCGGCGTGGCCGCCCAGCCCGACGGTGCAATCGAGTATTACCGAGCACCTGTCGGGACGCAGCAGCTCGACCACTTTCCCTCGTAGCACCGGCTCGTGAGCCGCCTGTCCATCCATGGTCCGACTTTCACCCGGCGGCCTGGGTGTTCAAAGCCGCCTGCGCCTCGTCGGAAAAACCGACCCGGCCATACTCACCTCCCAGTGCCTGAACTCGCGCCAGACGCTTTGCCAAGTCCACCAGGCGCTGCCGATCGCCGTCACCCAATTGTGACGGGTGGACTATCCGGCTGCGCAGTTCGGCGAGACGAACCGACCGGCGTCCGTGCCGGTTGCGGCTCCCGCTTCGGGCTGCCTGGGAAGTAAGCATGTCAAGAATCCTTTCCTGCCGGGCCTGCGTCTCGAAAGCGCCGGCTATACCCGGACATCCCGCCGACGCCTTGTTTTGTTTTTACTTTTACTTCACAGTTCGCCGCCGTCGGCATTTAGACGGTCGGCGGCGTCGTAAAGCATCTCGCCATAGCTGGGCAGCGCCTCATCGACGTGACGGTTCCACTGCTCGCTGGGCCAAAGCTCGATATGGTCGTCCACACCCACCAGCGTCACCTCACTGTCGATCTCCGCACGCTGCATGGATTTCTCCGGAAGCACGACGCGGCCTTGAGCGTCGCTCTTCAGAACCCTTGCCATTGCGAAGAACAAATCGATCTTCCGGCTCTGCCTGTCAGGCAGCGGCGAGCGCCGCAGCGTCTTGAGCAGCCGACGGTAGTACTGGTCCGGATACAACCAAAGGTGCCGGTCCGGACCCAACACCAGGATGAAGTTCCGCCCGTCCTCGTCGGGGTCTATCTGCTCTCGCAGCGCGGCGTTTATCGCCAAGCGATGCTTGGCGTCTATCCGCGTCTCGAATTCCCCGACAAAAACTGCCATAGATGGGCCTTACTCACCGCTGACTGGGACTGGTAGGGAAAATACACCTCTCATAGGGACATGACAAGCCAAAAAATACCACCGGAAGGGAAACTTTTTTGCCCGCCGGCAGGCGCTATGGGCTGCGACCCAAAATATCGTCCTAACTTAAACCCAACTGCCCCATCGGTGGGGTCGCTCGGCCTTGCAGCGCCCGGCAGAATTTCTTGCGGGACTCCGCCTCGCCGGCGAGCTTCGCAGGATCGGCCACCACTGTCGGCGGAAAACATCCCGCAAGGACCGCCGACTATCGACGCAGGTCCCCGGCCACCTGCTCGTACAGCCGCTCGTGGGCGCGGACGTTCGCATCCATGCTGAATGCGCCGTGGGCATGCTCCGCGGCACGTCGGCCCAGGCAGCGACGAAGCTCCGCGTCACCCAGCAGCTTCTCTATCGCCTCGGTAAGGGCGACCGCATTGCCCGGCTCGATCAGCAGCCCGGTACGGCCATGCTCGATGAACTCCCTCAAGGGAGGCAGATCCGTGACGATCACCGGCAGACCCGCCGCCATTGCCTCGGCCGCCGCGAGTCCAAAGCCCTCCCACCGGCTGGGCATCAGGAAGATGTCTGCCGCCGAAAGCACCGGTCGGACGTCCTCGACGAAGCCGAGCCACCGTGTGCTTCGTCCGCCCTCTCCGTGTGCGATGAAGTTCTCCAGGATAAACCGCTTCGGTCCGTCCCCGGCGATGACGACGCTGACCGGCCGGCCTCGCGCGCCGAGGTGGCTGATAGCCGCCAGCAGCGTGTCGATGCCCTTCTGGCGGTCGAGACGCCCGACGAACGCCAGAAGCACATCGTCCGGCGGTATGCCCAACCGCTCGCGGAATTCGCGGCGCAACTTCGGGTCCGCGGCGTATGCCTCGGCGTCGATACCATTTGGTATGACGGTGTAGCGCCACGCCGGCAGCCCGCTCCGCCGCTGGTGGAACCGCCGCACCGACCGCGAAACAGCGACTATGCGATCGCACCCCCCGGCCGCGAAGCGCGCATAGGCGAACTGCCACGGTCGAAACCGCCGCTCTACCACGTGCACGGTGTGGACCAGTCGCGGCACGTTGGCCAGTTGCGCGGCCGGTCGGCCGATAAGGTCCGCGTGGAACAGGTGCGTGTGCAGCAGGTCTATCCGCTCGTTTTGCAGCAGCCGAACCAGCCGGCGCATCGCGGTCACGTCCCAGCGCCCGCGGATGTCCAGGGAGGTCGCCTTTACGCCGGCGCGGCGTAGCCAGTCGGCCACCACGCCGCCGCGCAGCGACACCACCTGCGTATCGAAGCGGTCGGCGTCTATGCGCCTGGCAAGCTCGTACACGCACCGCTCGGCCCCTGCGGGACCAAGCTCTGTTATCAGTTGGCAGACGCGAAGCTTTCGCATGGAGGGCGCTCTTGTAACGGGCACATGTTATCCCGCCGCATCGGACCGGCAAACAAGCCGCTGGCCCGGCCGGTGTGCCTGTTGTTATCCTTCGGTAGCTTGTGGCTTGCGGCATAAAAGGATTCGTCATGACCGGAGAGGATATCACAGCCGCCGAGCTTGCCGCTCTGATAGACCACGCGGTGCTGCGTGCGGAGACGACCCGCGAGCAACTGACCGAGGCGTGCCGACAGGCGGCCCGCTGGAAACCCGCGAGTGTGTGCGTGCGGCCTTGCGACGTAGCCGCGGCCGTTGAGCTTCTGGGCGGCTCCGGCGTTGCGGTCAGCACCGTGGTGGCGTTTCCGCACGGCTCGTCCGCGCCGGATGTAAAGGCGGCGGAAGCCCGACTCGCCGTAGCCGACGGAGCCGACGAGCTGGACATGGTGGTGAACGTCGGTCTGCTGTGCGACGAGCGGCTGGACGAAGTGCGTGACGACATAGCGGCCGTGGTCGCTGCCGCCGAGGGGCGGACCGTGAAGGTCATACTGGAGTGCTGCCTTCTGAACCGTTCGCAGAAGGTCGCCGGCTGCCGCGCGGCATTCGAAGCCGCAGCCGACTTCGTGAAAACCTCCACCGGCTTTGCCTCCGGCGGCGCGACGGCCGACGACGTCCGCCTGCTGCGCGAATGCGTCGGCGAGGCGATGGGCGTAAAGGCGGCCGGCGGC
The DNA here is from genome assembly GCA_046538345.1 of Phycisphaerae bacterium. Taxonomy (GTDB): domain Bacteria; phylum Planctomycetota; class Phycisphaerae; order SM23-33; family SM23-33; genus PUND01. The sequence goes on along the minus strand of JBKHJB010000068.1, from coordinate 221 downwards.
GTCCGAACGCTCGACGACTGCCTCAACATGCTAAACGCCGGCGCAAGCCGACTCGGCACCAGCAGAACCTTCGAAATCCTCGCCGCAATCGAGCCGGGAGAACACGAATGACACGAATGCTCTCCAATACCACGAATACAGAAGCAGACAGGACAGCCCGGCCGCTCTTTAAGCCCTGCGCTATGTCCCCGCCGCCGTTGCAGGAACACGAGGCCGTATGT
>JBKHJB010000067.1:0-11339 GCA_046538345.1 Phycisphaerae bacterium | reverse complement strand
AACGCCGCTACCGGCACCACCTGAGTTTTACCCTCGGCTGTGCGCGATATCGCTTGGTTCGGCAGGTCAATCGTGGTACGTTGCCGGAAGTTTACAGGAGCTTGAAGAGCATATGGAACTACCCACTCGCGCTGGCAGTGATGTCCTGCTGAAGCCGGGCGAACTCACAGCCATCCGCGCGCGCCTGCGACGCATGGCGGACCGGCACGACCTGGCGACGGTAATCGCCTGCGCCTTCGACCACCGCACCCGGATGTTGCCGTTCATCTACGCCGACACGCGGATGGTGCCGGCCGGGGTGCGGGCGATCGGCTCGGCGATGGCCGACGCCGGCTTCGAGAAGACCCGCATCGTGCTGCAGCAGTGGAACCGCAACTTCCGCCCGTCGCGAATGCGCCTCGACGGCCGCGTCCCGGATATCTTCATGGTCTCGAGCATGCAGATCCACTCCGCCCCGTGCGAGGAGTTGATACGCGACGCGTGCAGAATCCCACCGGCCGAGCGCCCGCTTATTATCGTCGGCGGGCCGAAAGTCATCTACGAGCCATGGGACGTCTTCGGGCATGACCCGGCCGATCCCTGGGGGGCCGACGTAGCCGTCACCGGCGAGGAATACGTCCTGCTGGAGCTGCTGGAGGCGCTGCTTTCACTACGAGCCGGCCGAGAGTCGATGCGGTCGGCGTTCCTCCGCGCCCGCGACAGCGGCGCACTTGACGGGATACCGGGGCTTGTGTATCCGCGGGGCTGTCGCGACGGCGTAGCCGAGGAGCTTATCGACACCGGCATCCAGCGCCTCGCCGGCGACCTGGACGAACAGCCGCACCCGGTCCTGGGGTATCGTCTTCTCGAACCGGCCGGCGGCGCGGAAACTCTGGCATCGCGACCGATACCGCCCGAAAAGATGAGAAAACAAGACGTGGTCGGCTCTCTGGTCCTGACGCTGGGCTGCAAGTTCGGCTGTCCGTACTGCCCCATCCCGGCCTACAACCAGCGCCAATACCGCACCAAAAGCGGCGAGCGGATAGCCGACGAGATGGAGCAGCTCTACCGGCGGTATCGCATCCGATACTTCTTCGGAGCGGACGACAACTTCTTCAACGACAAGGACCGAACGCTGGAAATCGCCGAGACACTGGCGCGAAAGGTTGACGCCGGCTCGCGGCCTCATTGCAAAATCCGCTGGGGCACCGAGGCGACAGTCCACGACACCCTGCGCATGAAGGAGCACCTGCCGCTGATACGCCAGGCGGGCCTGTGGGGCCTGTGGCTGGGCGTGGAGGACATGTCCGGCAAGCTGGTTCGCAAGGGCCAGGACGCCGACAAAAGTCTCGAAGCGCTCGAGCTCCTGAGGAGCAACGGCATCTTCCCGGTGCCGATGATGATGCACCACGACTCCCAACCGCTCCGCACGCGCAAAGACGACGGCGGACTGCTGAACCAGGTCGGCTTGCTGCGAAAGGCCGGGGCCTTGTACATGCAGGTCATGACGCTTACCCCGTCGCCCGGCTCGAAATGGTACGTCGGAACCTATGAATCGGGCCTCGCTTACCAGAGCGTCAACGGCAAGCCCGTCAGACCGTACATAGTGGACGGCAACCACGTGGTCGCGTCGCACGACCCGCGTCCCTGGCGGAAACAGCTCAATGTCCTGGCGGCGTACCTGTATTTCTACAACCCGGTGCGTTTTGTTACCGCTCTGGTCCGTCCGAAGAGCAGGATTCCCTTCGCCGACTCGGACACACACCCGGCCGCGCGGCAAGCGGGGACCGGCCGGCGGCGCAGCACACTCCGACGGCGTATTTTCCGGAAGCTGGCTGCACACCTCGGCGATTCCGGCATGCAGTTGTTCGGCATGTGGGGACTCATTCGCACGACCCGCAACATGCTCACCTGGGCGCTGCGGCTTCGGCGGGGACCGATCGTGCGACACAACCAGGCCCCGACCAGCCGGATACTCATGCGAAGCCCGGAAGGCGAGCCGGCAAGTCACGCCCTGCCGGGGACGCCCCAGTCACCGGAGGTCTCCTCCGCCACGGAGGATGAAACCGCGGTCACCGCTTCCCGCGAGTAATGGAAGCGATTTACCTACCGGTCAGCGTCCGCCGAATTCGTCCGGCTGCGGGAACGCAGCCGTCACAGTGAACACGCAAAAGCCGGCACACGAGTTCACCTCTGCGACAGGCCGGACGAAAGTTGCTTGACCCTCGACTCGGTGGGATTAGCATCGATACTTTCCGGCGGGCGTCCGATCCGCCCTGTCCTTTTTACAATGGAATGCTCCCATGCCCGACGGCAAGCCGAACATTGTTGTAATGTACGCGGACGATCTTGGCTTCGGCGACATCGGCTGCTACGGCGCCGAAACCATCCCCACGCCCAACCTCGACCGTCTCGCCTCGCGCGGCGTGCGGTTCACCCAGGCCTACGCGACTGCCGCCACGTGCACACCGTCGCGGTTCAGCTTGCTTACCGGCAGCTACCCCTGGCGCAACCCCCGGGCGGCTATCCTGCCCGGCGACGCGCCGCTCATTATCGACCCCGACACGCCGACCATCCCTTCGGTACTCAAACAGGCCGGTTACACATCGGCCGTGGTGGGTAAGTGGCACATGGGACTGGGGCGCGGCGACATCGACTGGAACGGCCGCATCGACGCCACGCCGCTGGACGTCGGCTTCGATCATTCGTTCATAATGGCCGCCACCAACGACCGCGTACCGTGCGTGTACGTGCAGGGCCGCGACGTGCGGGACCTCGATCCCAACGACCCCATCTCCGTGGTGTACGACCCGGACGCACCGCCGATGGAAGGCGAGTTGCCCCAAGGCCGACACCACCCCGAACTGCTGAGGATGCACTACAGTCACGGGCACGACAACAGTATCGTCAACGGCGTCAGCCGCATCGGTCGGATGGCCGGCGGCGCGTCGGCTTTGTGGGACGACGAGACAATGGCCGAGGTCTTCCTCGACGAGGCCAAAAAGTTCGTCGCCGAAAACGCCGACGGTCCGTTCTTCCTGTATTACGCGTTCCATCAGCCCCACGTACCGCGCATACCATCCAGGCGTTTCAAAGGCGCCACAGAGCACGGGCCGCGGGGGGACGTCATCGCGGAGATGGACTGGTGCGTCGGGCAGTTCCTTGATTTCCTCGAGCAGCAGGGACTCGCCGAGGACACGCTGGTAATCTTCACATCCGACAACGGCCCCGTCCTGGACGACGGCTACCACGACCGGGCCGAGGATCTTAACGGCCAGCACCGCATCACAGGCCCGCTCCGTGGGAGCAAGTACAGTCTCTACGACGGCGGCACGCGCGTGCCGACCATTGCGTCCTGGCCCGGGCGCGTGCCACAAGACGCCGAGAGCGACGCGGTGCTCTGCCAGGTGGACCTTCTGGCGAGCTTCGCCGCCCTTGCGGGGGTGGAGCTGCCGGCAAACGCCGGGCCCGACAGCTTCGACTATCTGTCCGGCTGGCTGGGCGAGGACGAGCAAGGCCGCGATGAGCTGGTCGTCGAGGGCACGACATCCAAAACCGTGCTGCGGCAGGGCTGCTGGACCATGATCCCACCCTACGACGGGCCGTTCATACAGCCCGAGAAAAAGGTCGAGCTTGGCAACATGCCCGAGCCGCAACTGTATGATCTTTCGCAGGACATCGGACAGATACGCAACCTCGCCGCCGAGCAGCCCGACCGCGTCGAGAAGATGCAGGCCCGGCTCAGCGCCATCGCCGACTCGGACTCCACCCGCCCGGGCTATTCGCGGGAGTAGGCCGGTCCCGTGCGAAGTCGATGTCTATGATTCCATAGCGCTTCAACTATGCGCCGGAGCGAGTGTTTACACTTAAGGAGTCCATCATATGTATGTCCGGCCATGTAACACTCTGATCTTTGTTTTCGCCGTCGCGGTTCTGGTAAGCGCATCGGCCGGTTGCGGTATGCTCGAAAAGCCCAGCGCCCGCGTTACCGCCGCACAGCTGCAGGACGTACGCGCTACCGACGCGACGATGCTCTTTGACGTGGAGGTTACGAACCCATACGCCTTCTCGCTGCCTGTGAGCGACGTGGACTACGTCCTGTCCAGTCGGGGCCGGCGGTTTCTTACCGGAGAGGCGGACGTCCAGGGCACCGTGCCCGCCGGCGGCAGCAAGACACTGGGCGTGCCCGTGAAAATCAGCTTCCTTGAACTTCTCAACACTGTCAAAGACGCCCGGCCGGGCGCGACAATTCCCTACATAGCGGACTTGGGGCTGTCCATGGACGGCGGCGTGATGGGCCCGCTGAGAGTACCCGTCAGTAAAGAAGGCGAACTGACTATCCCCTCCACAAGCAGCTTGCTGGATAGAGTCCGGGACATGAGGCAATAGCAATTCATTGCCAACGAGCGAACCTGCGGCCCCGAGGCGATGGATAAGGCCGCGATTCGGACGTGCCATATTTCCGTTCTTACAGCGCTGGCCACGTTCGCCAGGCGGTAACTGACGCTCGCAAGCCAGGCAGTATCGCCCGGGGGATTTATGGTGCGCCTTGCCGTCTGTCGGCGGCCGGGCTAGCATCGACGTGGTTATTCTTGGCAGAAGGAGCGTTGGCGATGTCTGCGCGGGACGAATCGCAGCGAAAACGCCGTTTCTATGTACCGGACCTGCCTGCGGGCGACGCCCGGGAGCAGCCGGGCGGGCATGTCCATGTAGAACTGCCGCAGGATGAAAGCCACCACGCGCTTAACGTGTTGCGGCTTGAGATCGGCGACGAGGTGGAGCTTTTCGACGGCACCGGCACGGTCGCAGCCGGTAAAATCGCCAAAACCACGCGTAATCGCGCGGAAATAAAGCTCGCCGAAGTGCGCAAAGAACCGCGGCCGGGCCCGGCTGTGCACCTGGCGTTCGCAGTGCCCAAGAGCAAGCGGCTGGACTGGCTGCTGGAAAAAGCCGGCGAACTCGGCGCCGCCGGGCTACGGGCGGTGCGTTTCGAGCGGTCCGTGGCGGGCGACTCCGCCTTCAACGATGCCAAGAAGCAGCGGTGGCAGCGGCGACTGATTTCGGCGGGTAAGCAGTCCGGTCGGAATCACCTCCCACAACTCCTTCCGCCGATGGAGCTTGCGGATTTTCTCTCCGCCGCCGGTACCGATCTGCTTCTGCTCGGGGACGCCGGCAAGGAAGCGCGCCCCGTATCGAGCGTCAAGCCACAGTCAGACCAGGGAGTAAGCATTCTGGTCGGTCCGGAGGGCGGCCTGACGGAGGAGGAATTCCAGCGGTGCACCGGCGCCGGGTATTTGCCGGTGCGCCTCGGCGGCGGTACGCTCCGGACGGAAACCGCTGCCATCGCCCTGCTGGCCGCAGTTGTGGCAATCGCGGAGCAGTAGGTCCGCCGGCGCCCGGCGATGGGTAACACATTATTGACGAAAGCGTCACCGGGCCATAAGATTCGGCAAACAGCAGCAGGGACCTGCGCCTCGGCGCCGGCGTACGGCGCGGGGCACACCTCCAGGACATTCGAGGCCGGAGCAAATGAACGAAATTCGAGTGGCCATTGCCGGTGTCGGAAACTGTGCGTCGTCCCTGATCCAGGGCATCCATTACTACACCGAAAAGTTCGCCGACGACGATATCGACGATCTTGTCGGCTTGGCGCACCCGGTTCTGGGGGGCTACGCGCCGTCCGACATAAAGGTGGTCGCGGCCATCGACGTCGACGCGCGCAAAGTCGGCCGACCGCTGGGCGAGGCGATATTCGCGGCCCCGAACAACACGCAGGTCTTCCATCCGGATGTACCGAGCAACGGCGTAACCGTGCGGATGGGCAATGTGCTGGACGGCGTTTCCGAGCACATGAGTGAATATCCCGAACAGCAGCGGTTCCTGCCCGCCGACGAACCGCCCGCCGACCAGCAGCAGATAGAGCAGCTCCTGCGCGACAGTGGCGCGGAGATACTGATGAACTACCTGCCGGTCGGCTCGCAGAAGGCGACGGAGTTCTACGCCGAATGCTGCCTGAACACCGGCGTGAGCTTGATAAACTGCATCCCGGTATTCGTGGTTTCCGACCCGCGGTGGGGTCGGCGCTTCCAGGAGCGGGGCATCCCCTGTGTGGGCGACGACGTCAAGGCGCAGGTCGGCGCCACCATCGTCCACCGCGTGCTGACGCGACTGCTCTACGAACGCGGAGCGAAGATAGACGCCACGTATCAGTTGAACACAGGCGGGAACACCGACTTCCTCAACATGCTCAACCCGCAGCGCATAAGCTCGAAGAAGCTCTCCAAGACCGAGGCCGTCCAGAGCCAGCTCAGCGTTCCGCTTCCGCCGGAGAAGGTCCACATCGGACCGGCCGACTACGTCCCCTGGCAGAAGGACAACAAGGTATGCTTTCTGCGGATAGAGGGTCGGGGCTTCGGCGGCGTTCCACTGAACCTGGAGCTGCGATTGAGCGTGGAAGACTCGCCGAACTCCGCCGGTGAGACCATCGACGCCATTCGCTGCTGCAAGCTCGCCCGCAAGCGGGGGCTGGCCGGTCCCCTAGAGGCCGTCAGCGCCTACACCATGAAGCATCCGCCCACCCAGACCACCGACGCCGAGGCATGGCGGATGTTGGAGGAGTTCATCGCCGACTCCGAAGGCGCCGGCGGCGACTACCGGTCCGCGGCGGAACAGCCCGCGCGGGCCCGTGGGGCGGAGTAGCGGCGGGATGGCTGGCATCGGCCGGACCGTGGGAGACGCCGTAGCGGCGGCGCGCGACGCAATAGCCCGCGTACTGGTGCGTCTGGGGGTAAGTCCAAATACGCTTTCGGTCGTCGGGCTGCTTATCACTCTTGCCACAGCCGCCTGTCTTATCCTCGGCGCCGGACACCGGTTCGCGTGGGACCTGGACGGCGGCGACGGGCGAAGCGCCTACCTGTTCATCGCCTTCGTGCTGATGCTGGCGGGGTTCGCCTGCGACATGCTCGACGGCGCCGTCGCACGCATAGGCGGAAAAGCGACGCCTTTCGGCGCATTCCTCGACAGCACGCTCGATCGCTTCAGCGACTTCGCCATCTTCGGCGGCATCGCGGTGCACTACGCCACGGCCGAGCCGGCCAACCTCACGTTCATTGCCCTGGCGCTGCTGGCTCTGGTGAACGCCTACATGATCTCCTACACACGCGCCCGGGCCGAGGATTTGATACCCGAGTGCAAGGTCGGCTACTGGCAGCGCGGGGAGAGAAGCACAGCGGTGCTGCTGGCCGCCGGGTTCTATAACATCCCCGCCGTGCTTATCCAGCTCGGCATACTGCCGCTATTCACCGCTCTGCGACGCATAGCGTACACCCACGCGCTACTCGCAGGGAAAAAGCCCGTTACCGACCCGCGTAACGGCGGCTTCCGGCTGAAAATACGCCTCTGGCGCTGGCCGAGGATGACGTTCGGCTACGACGTGGTAACCATCGCGAATATCGCGTGGGTTATCTTTGCGCGGGTGCCGGCGAGAGATGTACTGCGCGACTGGCTGATGTAAAGGTTGCGGGGAGGGTCATATAACTATGCGCCCGCTGCCGGGGTCGCGGCGCACGCGCGTGATACCCGGATAGTTGTCCTCCAGGGCGTGGAGCACTTCCGCCTGCTCGCGGGCGACGGTCTCGGTAACCTTCAGCTTATGCTCCATCAGGTCGCGCGCGGAGATCATACCCATCGGCAATCCATCGGCAAGGACCGGAACGTGGCGCACATGCCCCGAACTCATCAGATGCTGCACCTGGTCGATGGGAGTGTCCGGCGAAACGGTGATGACTTCGCGTGTCATAACGGCCGATACGCTCGTCTCGGATGGATCCGCGAGCGTGGCCACAATCTTACCAAGGATATCCCGCTCGGTGATTATGCCGGCGAGTTGCCCGCCTGTGTTCACCACCAGTAGTGAACCGAAGTTGTGATCGCGCATTATCCGGGCGGCCTCGGCTACACTCGCAGTCGCCTCTATCTTACGGACCTGCCACTTACGCTTGATGAGCGTGCTTACCGGCTTGGTCATCTCTCTTTGCTCCTACTGATGGGGCAGTGCAGGAGGAAAGCTGAAAACCCGTTTGGATATGTATCGGTCATTCGACGGGCATCGCTTTGCAGGAGAAGTGCCGGAAATCCCAGAAAACCGAGAAATGCTTGATAAGGTAACCGCCCTACCGGCGACCCTTTACAGGACCTGACGGTCACCCAAACGTGCGAACAACGTCCGCGCGTCGGCGTCCGTAATTTCCGCTTGCACGTATTCACCGCCCAGCGTCTCCGGGCCGTCGAATACGACTACATGGTCGCCGCGGGTGCGTCCGGTGAGCTGCACGTGCCCTTCCGTCGGCGTTGGCTGGCGATCCGCACGCGGTGAGACGCCCTCGACCAGCACCTCAACAGTCCGGCCGACGTAGCGGCGATGGTGCTCCAGACCCAACTGTTCCTGCACCGCCAGCAGCTCTTTTATGCGGCCGGTCTTGACCTCCGGCGGCACGTCGTCGCTGAACCGCTTGTCCGCGACCGTTCCCGGCCGGGGCGAATACTTGAATACAAAACAGTTCTTGTAACCGCTGCGACGGATAAGCTCAGCGGACGCGGCGTGGTCCTGCTCGGTTTCGCCGGGGAAGCCCACGATAAAGTCCCCCGCCAACGCGATGTCGGGCACGATGTCCCGCGCGCGGTCGATAAGCCCGTCATAGTCGGCGCGGGTGTATCCGCGGTTCATCCGTCGCAGTACGGTGTCCGAGCCGCTCTGGGCAGGTACGTGCAAATACTCGCAGACGTTCGGCAGGTCGCGCATCGCCTGCAGTATGTCGTCGGTGAACTCCGACGGATGGCTGGTGATGAACCTCAGCCGCCGCACGCCGCGAACGTCCGCTGTCTTCGCGATAAGCTCGGCGAGGCGAACCTCTCGGCCGTTCCGCTCACAGCGGTAGCTGTTTACCCGCTGGCCGAGCAGAGTAATCTCGCTGCGTCCGGCGTCGGCGAGACGGCGGACCTCCTCGAGAACGTCTTCGGGCCGTCGGCTCCGCTCCGGTCCGCGGACATAGGGCACCACGCAGTAGGTGCAGAACCTGTCGCAGCCGCGCATGACACGCACGAACGCCTGCCGGGGGTTGGGCGTCGCCGTCGGGTCGCGGGAGGCGTCCAGCCGGTCCAGGGCAGTCTCGGCCGACGTGTCCACCGTCTGCGTACGCGTCGGGTCCAGTGCGATCGCCTGCTCACCGGCTGCGGCAGTCGCCAGAAGCTCCGGTAGTTCCGCCAGCCGACCCGGCGCGCAGAGCAGGTCCACCTGCGGGCACTTCCGCAGAAGCGACTCGCCCATCCGCTGCGTCATGCAGCCCAAAACCCCGATAACAGGTCGGCCGTTCGCCTTGCGACTTCCGTCGGCGCCTACGCGGGAGAGCACCTTCTGCTCGGCGTGCAGACGCACCGAGCAGGTGTTGTAGAGCACCGCGTCGGCCGAGCCGGCGTCGGAGATTATCTCATGCCCCGCCGAGCGTAAGGCATTCGCCACCAACTCGCTGTCCAGCCGGTTCATCTGACAGCCCATTGTTTCCAGATACACCTTCATCGCCGACCATCATACAAAATCACCCGCCGGTGCTCATAAGCTCTTCCGCTTCCCACGGCAGGAAGCGTCTATAATGCCCCGAAACCTTTATTAGCGCGGGACCAATGGTGAAAGGGAGCTTTATGGACGTGAACATCCGCATCGCCGGTGAGGCGGGACAGGGCTTGTTGACGACCGGCGATCTGCTCGTCGGCGCGTTGGCTTCGATGGGTCTGCACACGTTCGCCTCGAAAAGCTACATGTCGCGCGTCCGCGGCGGGCTGAACTGGTTCGACATCCGCATCGCCGATGATGAGCTGTTCGCCCCGTGCGACAGGGCGGACGTGCTGGTCGCACTTTCGACGCCGGCTGTGGAAATACTCTCCGAAGCGCTGAGCGATGACGCGGTCGTGCTTATCGACGGCAAGGAAGCCCCGCAATCCACGCCCGCCGGCGCGATGGTGGTGGACCTCACACAGGCCGCCAAGGACGCCGGCGGCAAGCCCGTGATGGCCAACACCGTAGCCGCCGGCGTGGTTTTCGCACTGCTGGGCTACGAGGCCGACGCGCTCGGCGAATACGTAAAAAAGCAGTTCGCCCGGCTGGGCGAGGAGATAGCCGAGCAGAACGCCGCCTGCGCCCGCAAAGGCGCCGAGCTTTCCGGTGACCGGACCGGGTGCGTAGAGGCGCCGAAACCGACCGACGCGCCGCAGTTCGTCACCGACGGCGCGTCGGCGGCTGGTCTATCGGCCTCGGTCGCCGGTGTAAAGTTCGCCACCGCATATCCCATGACGCCCTCGACAGCCACCTTCCAATACCTCGCCAAGGCCGCCGACAAGTACGGCATCGTCGTGGAACAGGCCGAGGACGAAATCGCAGCCGTAAACATGGCCTGCGGGGCGACCTACGCCGGAGCGCCGGCTATGACCATGACCAGCGGCGGCGGATTCGCACTCATGACCGAAGGGCTTTCACTTGCGGGAATCCTGGAGCTGCCGGTGGTGATCCTGCTGGCCCAGAGACCCGGACCCGCGACGGGCCTGCCCACGAGGACCGCTCAGCAGGACTTCCGCTTCGCCCAGTTCGCCGGGCACGGCGAGTTTCCCCGCGCCATCTACGCACCCGGAACGCAGAAGCAGACGTACGAGCTGGTCCGCAAGGCGCTTGCGGACGCCCACAAAGCCCAGACGCCCGCGATTATCCTTACCGACCAGTTCCTCCAGGATGCCCAGAAGAACATCGACCCCCTGCCGGACGAGCCGGACCCGATAGACAGGCGTATAGTAACCGACGCCGGCAACGACTATACCCGCTACGCCGTCACCGAAAGCGGAGTCTCGCCGCGTGCGATACCCGGCGGCGACGCGTTCGTCCGCTCCGACAGCGACGAGCACACCAACGCCGGCGTCATCAGCGAGGACCTCGCCGGCCACCTCGCCCAGCAGGACAAGCGGATGCGCAAGGCGAACGTCCTTGCCGAAACCGTCCTCGAGCCGGAACTTTACCCCGGCGAAGGCGACGATGCCGACACACTGCTTATCTGCTGGGGCAGCACATACGGACCTTGCCGCGAGGCCGTCGATATCCTCCGCCGGCGGGGTGAATCGGCGGGCATGCTGCATATTGCCCAGCTCCTGCCCTTACCGGCCGATGCGATATCGCGGCATCTGAAAGACCGCAAGCGAGTTATCTGCGTCGAGGGCAACGCCACCGGACAGCTTTCCGCCTGGCTGTGCGAGAACGGGCTTTGCCCCGAGTGCGAAAAGATACTCCGGTACGACGGACTTGCCTTCACCGCCGAATACAT
>JBKHJB010000066.1:0-11351 GCA_046538345.1 Phycisphaerae bacterium | reverse complement strand
GCGGCCCAACGGTGGCGGTTGGATTCAGCCGGCCTACGACGCGGCCGGGAATTCCGGCGGGACTTCAGTGACGCTGAGGAGGTGACACAGTCGAGTGTGGAAGGTAAGCCAATCAGCGAAGCAGGAAGAAAGGCATCCTGAGCCGAGACCTGTTCCAACCTTCTGAGCAGTGCGGCGCAACCGTCGCAGTACTACAGCATTGTGCGGAAAGATTGCCGTCCTGTTCGTCGGTGAGGACGAGCACGGCAAGGACGGCGAAGCTGAAGGTGCCATTGGTGCAGGCAATGCCGCGGCATCGTCGATGCAGCCGGACGCCGCCAGGCGGAGCCGCAACCAGAAGAGGGGGACAGGATTTCCGCAAACTGCTCTAAAGAGGCCGAACGTCCACACGGACAAGGCCGTGGAACCGGCACAGATCCACGATGGGGACCACGTGCCGCAGCTTCAGTTGCGGCTCGGAATCGATGCGTATTCGTCGCCCGGGTGTTTCCTGCGCGACCTGGCGCAAACGGCGCTCCAGCAACTGTCTGGTTACCGGCTCGCCGTCGATGACGATGTGCGGATCGCGCCTCGGTCCATCGTTGTCGTCCGACGCCAGGGGGTCGGGATTCTGCGTGGTTACCTTGATAACCAGTGGCGCATGTTCTTCCGTGACCTTCTCGGCCGCACCGGCCTCCGGTACGTCCAGCAGCAGCTCGTTGTGGGGCTTCTGGAGCATCGACGTAACCAGAAAGAAGATCAACAGGATGAATACACAGTCGATCAGCGGCGCCATGTTCACGCCGGCGCTGTCTTCGGTCTGTCTGACCCGCAGCTTCATCTGTCGGTCTCCGGAAAACCTCGCAGGGGGTCTGCGTTACCTTTCACGGCCTCGCGCCGCGAACATATGATGAACGGCGTTCTTACAGTCTTCAACCCGCCTCTGGGGCGAGCGATTCGCTACAGTCAACGAAAGTTCACTCGCCGCTTTGAATAGTGTGCCACTTACCGGCTTCGCATGTGTTACAGGTATGACAGTGCGAGCCGGCGATAATCCGGCCGGCATCGGCCGGACACGTTACCGGACGTCACGCAGGGACAGAAGCCGCCAGGCATCCGACATGAGTGTCCACAGGGACAAAAGATGGGTCAGTTGGGGTTTCGCTCTGATAGCGGCCGTCGTGGCCGGTATCGTCGTTGTGCAGGTCCTGCGGATGACCGACGGGGAAAGCGACCCGGACGGTCCTGACGAGCAGTCCCGGAAGGTCGATTCTCTGAAGAACCTTGCCGCCGCACTCAAGGACCCGGACCGGCGGTCCTCCGCGCTGGCCTCGCTGCGGGAAAACCCGGACCTGAGCGCGGTGGACATGCTCACGAGCTTGAGCCACCAGAGCAAGGACCCCGAGGTTCGCGCGGCGTGCCTGACGGCTTTGGGCGAGCTTGATGACGTCCAGGCAGAGCACGCGCTGGGCGTCGGCTGCCGCGACGACGAGCCGCGTGTTCGCATCGCCGCGGTCAGGGGGTCGGGGCAGCTTGGGACACAGGCATCCCTGAAAACGGTTGCCGAGGCACTCCAGGACACCAATGCCGAAGTCCGCCAGGCCGCGGCGGAGGTCCTCGTCGCCGCCGAGCCGCGGGGGATCGTTTTACCGGCCCTGGCGACCGGCCTGGTGGAAGAAGATGAATCGGCCATACGGCGACTCCTGGCCCGGGCGCTGGGCAAACACGACGACTCCGCGGCGAGGTCCGCACTGAAGTCGGCTCTGCTGAGCGAAGCGGATGCGGACGTACGCCTCGCGGTGCTGGAGTCGCTTGCGGCAGTGGACGACGAGACGCGGATTGTCGGAATCTTCTGCTCGCTGGGCGATTCTTCCGGGCTTCTCCGCGAGCGGGCCGAGGAACTGATACACCAACTCCGCGGGGAGGATATGCCGGCAGCGGCCGAGGCCTTACGCACAGCCGAGGTGCTTCGAGTCATACGCCGGCGCGGTGGCGACGCAGTGCTGGGGGCGATTGTGGATGCCCTGGTTGCGGTGAAATCCGCCGAAGCTGTTCCCGCGCTGGTTTCGGCGCTGGAGCTGGCGGTGGGTCCGGCCGATGAGGACCAGCCGAGTTTTCCCGAGCAGCGCGATGCGGCGGTCGAAGCGCTGTCGGACTACGGAAAGGCGGCGGTGGCGCCGCTTGCCGACGCCGTTCTGCATCCGGAGGTGGACATCGCCACCAAGCGTGCCGCCGGCGAAGTCTTCGAGGCCGCCGGGTCCCGGTCCGTGCCTCCGCTGGCAGAATATATAGAGTCCGTCGAAGTCTTCCCAAGCACGGAGGAAGCGGTTATCTGGTCGGACGCTCTGGAGCGGATAGGCGGCGACACAGCCGTCGAGGCCGCCCGCAACGCAAAACAGCGTGACCCGGCGGTGTATTTTGCGAAGTACGCCGAAGAACCTCCACAGCCCGGACCGCGACGGCCCGCTCCTCAGCTACAGGAGTTCGCGCTGGTCCTGCACGACGGTGTCTATGACGGCAACCCGCCGGGCGCCTTCGCTCGGCGCAAGAGCAACCTGCCGTTCGTGAAGCGCCAAGCGCCGTCCGAACCGCCGGATGACCAGCCCGAGTACGAGCCGACCAGCCGATGCAGTGTATTGATGGATCTGACGCGGCTGGAGGACGGCTGGGACCGCATCGTGGCGCATCCGGCTTCGTACTACAACAGCACCTCTTTCGGACGGGTGGAAGAGGCCGAAATCACCGATGAGGCGATGAAGCTGAAGCTGCGCCTGGGGGTTCTGCGCGACCCGTGGATGCTGGGCGGATACGGTCAGTACGACGTCGAGATGCAGCGCCTCCCGGACGGCTCGTATCGCGGCACGTATGAAGGGCGCTACAGAGACGTTGCCATCGAGGGCGTCGCCACCTGCACACGGAAGCCCGAACGTCCCCCGTTGCGGGCGGGGTTCAAACCCGTGGAGCCGGGCGAACACCCGCGGATGCTCTTTCGCAAGGACGATTTGCCGCGGTTGCGTGCCCGGCTGAGTACGCCGTTCGGACTGGCCGCTTTCGAGCGGATGGCGTCGGCACGATACGTCCGGCGGCATGAATCGGCCAGTGAAGTACATGTGGCGCTGGGTCTGCTTTACCAGCTCACCGGCGACGAGTCGTATGCCGAACGCGCAATCCCCATCGTCGAACAGGAGATGGCCGACAGGGACTTCGGCTTCATGAGCTTGGGGCAGGTCTGGGGCGGACGGTTCAGCAATGTCGCACTGGCGTACGACCTCTGCCACGACGCCTGGCCGGAAGATTTCCGCGCCAAGGTGGACCGGTATCTGTTGAACGGAAGTCACGCCACATCGACCAACATGAGCAAGTTCAGCGTCTGCGCCAACACGCACCCGTGCAGCAATTACTTCTCGCCTATAGTTGGCGGCGGGTCGATGCTGGCTCTGGCGTACTGGAAGGATCCGGGACCGCCGCCGGCGCCGCCGGCGGGCACGCGCCTGCTCGAGCCGGAACCGCTGACGGACCCCCTGCCGGAAAAAGTTCCCACAAGCCCCCTGGGCGGGGGGAAGCGGTTCCGTTGGCTCTGGACCGGCCCGGTCTTCGGTCCGGTCTCGACGGAGGAACTCCTGCGCGCTCTGGGAGACGCCGAGTCCGAGCTGATTGCTCCCGGCCGGGCGGTTGTCATCGCCGGCGAGCGGTACAGTTTCCATGAGCCGCCGGAGGAAACCCGCCAGGCCGAGGGGCTTTACCCCTGGCTGCGTATCGCGCGTGGGAGGCAGGAGTTCACCGGCGCCGGGATGCTTTTGTACACCGTCCTGGACGTGGTCCGGCCGGGCTACTACAGCGTCCGGTTGCCGAGGCAGGGCTATACGAGCTGCCGCATCGGCGAGACTTCTGTGCCCCACGGCGCCTACGTGCACCTGGAGCCAGGCAAATACCCTCTGGTTGTCGCATTCACCGGAGACGACGAAACTATGGTGCCGGTAGGCGCTAAATTCGAGTTCGAAACCGACAGCCGCTCCGAAATCGACGCCCTTTTGTCCGCAGCCGCCGACAAAGCCAGAAGCGAGCAGTTGCTCTACGAGCTGGACCTCGCCGACCACGAGTCCACCGGCATGGACGGTCGGAAGCTGCGAGCGGCGCACATGACCTTCTGCCATATGACCCGCAGCCATCGGCTGCTGATGGGAACCGGCGGATATCAGTCCGAGGGCGAGGCGTACCACCACACGGCCATCACCCCCATCAGGTACGCGGCCGCCTGCTACAACATGTTCGGGCAGACGCTCACGCCGTATCGCGACGTGGAGCTTTCGGTGGCGAGACACCTGGCTCACAGTGTGCTGGTCCGCCGCGACGACGGCAGCCGACTATCGTGGCAGAGCTTCAACGGAGGCAATCATAACGGCAACGTGTACACGTTCCTTTGTGCCGGGTTCAACTTCACTCCGGAGGAATACAAACCGGCTCTTCTGTGGCTGTGGAACGAGATGGCCGGTGTGGACGCCGACGATCCGGAATCGTATGCGAACCTGTTCCGCGAGCAGTCCCTGCGTGACGTTATCTACACGTTCGTGAACTATCCGCTGGATGCGGAAACCGGCACCTCCGAGATGGAGCCGCTGCATCCGGAGGAGTCCTTCCCGAAGACCTGGCAAGCGAAGGACAAGGGTCTTTACGTCTTCCGCAACCAGTGGCGTGACACGCAGGACATCGTCCTGCAGGTCTATGCCAACGAGTTGATGAGCAGAGGCCACGGACAGCCAGACGCCGGAGGCATCCGCCTGCACGGCTTTGGGCATGACTGGACGGCCGACACGCCCGGCAAGGGCACCCCTTACCGCTGGCTGCAGAACGTGGTGGTCATGCCGCCGGATGTCGGCATGTCCCGCAGAAGCGGGCGCGTTACGCACCGGGAGGCGAAGCAGGACGGATCCGGCAGCGTGACGATAGACATGGACCTGGTCTATTCGGACCGGCGGGGACACGACGCGATGGGCATCTGGCCGCCGGAAATGCCCGAGCCGGGCGACGTCAGGGGGCTGCGGGCGGTGGCGGCCGACTTCAGCGGAAAGTGCGGCGCGCCGGCGATGTTCGTCATCGTGGACGAGATAGAAGGCGGTCCCGAACGGACCTGGATATGGAACAGCGAAGGCGTCGCGTCCGGGGATTCGTTCACGATTCGCAAGGGAGACGCTTCGCTGCGGGCCGTGTTCGTCTCGCCCGAGGACGCGCGGGTCCGCAATGACGAAACAATCAACGTGATACACACAGCCGAGGAGGATTCGCCCCAGCCGAAACCCACGGCGGTTCCGATTGCTGCAAAGGCCGCCCCCGGCGAAAGCTACTTCGTTATCATGACCATGCAGCGAGGTCCGGCTCCTGAGGTGGTGGTGGAGAGCGGCTCAGGTCTGGACGCCGTCGTGCGCGTCGGTCAGCGGCGCGTCCGCTTCGACGGCGAGAAGATAATCATCGACGACTTTTAGAATAACCCCGCCGGCGTGTGGCTGTTACAGTCAAGGGGCCGAAAACGTAACTGTCAAAAGCATACGGAACCAAGAATGATCAAGACATGGCAACTGGTGTGCGTGGTGGCGATGGTGATGGTCCTTGCGGCGACCGGCGGTTCGGTCGCCATAGCCCAGGACGGAGCCGAAGTCCCGGGCGAATCGGCAGACGAGCAGTCCGGCTCGGCGGGGGGAGTTGCCCTGCGTGTAAGGGTGGCCGCGGCGAATCTCTGGGACCTTCACAAGGCCGGCGGGCTGGTGATGTATTTCATCGACGTGGCCCTTGTCATCGGTGTGGCGTTCGTGTTGGAGCGGCTGTTCCGAATGCGGCGCCGTCGCATACTGCCGAACCGCCTGCTGGCGTCGGTCAATCAGGCACTGGAGAGCGGCGACTATTCGAAGATGCAAAAGCTGGCCCGCTCGCACCGCAAGAGCACGCTGGGCAAGGTGCTTCATTACCTTTCCACAGAAGGGCGAACCGCCGATACCCGGGACCGCGACGAAACCGTAAACGAGCTGGCGTCGCGCGACATCGACGTGCATCGGATGATGTGCTTTCCTCTGGCGGCCATCGCGGGATTGGCGCCGTTGATGGGTCTGCTGGGAACGGTCGCCGGAATTCGTGAGTCCTTCCGCGACGTCGCGCTGGCGGGTGAAATGGGCAACCCCGTGATGCTCGCCGGCGGCATCGAGAAGGCCCTTATTACGACCATTTACGGACTGGTGGTGGCGATTGTGACACTGTTTGCGTACCACCTGTTCAAGTTCCGCATCAACCTGATGGCCAACGAGCTTGAGGAAGCCGTCTCTGACATCGTCAGGCGACACTACAAGAACCCATAGCGCCGGTTACCATGCGATTGCACGCCACCGAAAACGAGGAAGAAGCGGGAATCAACATGGCGCCGTTGATCGACTGCGTCTTTATTCTGCTGATCTTCTTCCTGGTTA
The DNA here is from genome assembly GCA_046538345.1 of Phycisphaerae bacterium. Classification (GTDB taxonomy): domain Bacteria; phylum Planctomycetota; class Phycisphaerae; order SM23-33; family SM23-33; genus PUND01. Next base: position 4,920 of record JBKHJB010000066.1, on the reverse strand, counting down.
CCTCCATGATGCAGAAGCCCCACAAGGACCTGGGGATAGTGCTGCCGGAGGCCGCCTCGGCCGAGGAAGCCACAGCCGACTACGACACCGTCATAGTCGAACTGACAGCCCCGCGACCGCCGGATGGTCGTCCCGTCATCGTAATGGACGGTGAAGAGGTGACCCAGACGGTGCTGCACCAGCGGCTGCGGAGAATGGCTCTGGAGAATCCAAACCGCAAAGTGCGGCTGGATGCCGATCGGGAGGCCTCGGTGTACGACATCTCCCGCATCATGGACCAGCTCCAGTTCGTCGGACTGACCGACATCGGATGGCGAACACAGGACTGATTGCTCCGCCCGCCCGACGAGAGAACAAAAGCCATGCTCAGCAGAAGACAGCTTCGAAAGCGTCGCGTCCGGATCTACCTGATGGCCGGGCTGTTTCTCGGCATGTCGGCTTTTATCTGCACGGGGACATATTTCGGCTGGTTCGGCTGGTTCGTATGGGGCCGTCCGTCAAAGCAGCCGCGGGAGGTGGTCGCCGAGGGCTCGGAAGCCGAGAAGTTCGCCAGACGCCTGAAGGAGACGCAGGCGAAGGCGGTTCGCGGCGACCTTGAGAAGCTGCGAGAACAGTTGGAGCAGTTGAACCGGGTCATGGACAGTCGCTACCGGAAGTATGCCGAAGAATTCCGCTACCGCCTGGAGCGTTCTCCGAAGCCACTGAACACTCTTGACGCCGCTGAACCGTCGGCCGAGCAAGTCCGTGCTGTGGAGTCGGACCTTGAGCAGCAGGACATTCTCGAGCTTTACGAAACGGCACGGCTGCTGGACAGGCGGATGCATGATGTGTACCGCCTCTTCCGTACGTGCGAGTTGGCACGGATTCAGCAAGTGGCGCTTGAGGAGGCATACGAGGCGACGGAGGTGGTGGCTCCCAGCCACCCGGAACCTGACTACGAGATATTCCATAAGCGCATCACCAGCACCGCGAGCGAGGACATGGAGCGGCTTCGGGCGGATCTGGACATGATACAGGTCGAGATTCGCAGCATGGTGGGCAACGGCAGGCGGATGCTGGATATGGCCGCCATACTCGAGCCGGAGCTTCTGGGCTATGATTCCGAGTGGGACTTTGCCCAAGCCGAGGGGCGGATGTACCAGACGGAAGCCGTCATGGAGAGGCCGCCGCAGATGTTCGAAGGTCAGACCGGCAGCGACCCGCAGTCCTTCGAGCACGAGTGGGGTCGCGGCGAAGGGCCGGTCACAAAAAAGGAGCTTGGCCTGCCGGTCGAGCTGGGAATCGACCTTTCCGAAAGCACCCCGCTGCCCGGTCGGAAGCTTCTGGATGAGGGCTGGAAGAAAGAGTGGATGTTCATCAACGCCTGGTACGTCATCGGGCCGTTCCCGAACCCCGATCGGGTTAATCTGACCAAGAAGTTTCCGCCCGAGTCGAGCATCGACCCGCACCTGGGGTTTGTGGGAATCGACATGGACGCCACCTACATGGGGATGGACGACAAGCCCGTGAGGTGGGAGTACCTGGCGTCGGACCGTCGCGTGTGCTTTATCCCACACCAGCCGGCGGAATGGGCCATCTGGTACGCCTACACTGAGGTCTACTCGGAGGCGGAGCAGGAAAGGTTCGTCATCTTCGGAAGCGATGACTTCGGTAAATGCTGGATCAACGGCGAGGTCGTCTTCGAAAGCGGCGTGACCCCGCACCCGTGGGTGCCGGACCGAGAATATGCACAGGTTACTTTCCACAAGGGAATCAATACGGTCCTGTTCAAGCTGGAGAACGCCTGGGGCCGCACGGGCTTCTCCATGTGCATATACACCGGTGAGGTCGCTGATGAGTACGAGTAGCCCCCGCCCGCACCAGGGGGCGGCACTGAAAGGTCGGCCCGGCCGGGCCGGGTCGGCTCCGGCGTGTCTCTGCCTGCTGGCGGCGATGGTGTTGTTGACAGGTTGCTCCGACGAAGATGCCGACGATTCCGCGACCTCAGAGTTGCTGAGGGACCTTTCCAGTTCCAGCCCCGAGACGCGCATTGCCGCCGCCCGCCGGCTTGGTGTGCAAAGGCAGAGAAGGGCGGTGGAGCCATTGACGTCGCTTCTGGAAGACATTCGTCCGGACGTCCGGAAGGCGGCCGCCCAGGCGCTGGGACGGATAGGCGATCCGCGTGCGGTAAAGCCCCTGGCAAGCGCGATGAACCGCGAGGATGCCGACGGCGAGTTCAGGCGGCTCTGTGCGGGCGCTCTGGGAAGCATCGCGGACGATTCGGCCGTCCCCGCGCTGTCGGAGGCGATGCGCAGCGACGACGAGGAGCTGGCCTTCGCGGCCGCTTTCGCCGTGGCGGAGATAGGCCGACCGGCGCTCGATTCGCTGCTGGACGGGCTGCACGCCGAAAAAGTCCACACCAGACGCGCGGCGGCCACCGCCTTGGGACGGGTACCCGGCGACCGGGCGCGAGAGGCGATGCGCGATCTTCTGGACGATCCGGACGGTGTGCTCCGCCTGGCTGCCGCGGAGAACCTCGCGGCAATGTCCGAGACGGAGGAGACCGGACGGATTGTGGCGATGCTGCTGGACGACGACGAAACGGTCCGGCGCGGTATGCCGCGGGTCATACTTCAGCTCGGCGACGATGCGATCCCGGCCCTTGCGGAGATTATCGCGACAGACGAGCGAACCGTCGAGCGCACCAATGCCGACGGCGAGCCGGTCGAGGTCAGCGTACGCTGGGCGCAGAGCCAGGCCGCGCACATCCTCATTGAAACTGAATCGGCAGAGGCGATAGGACCGTTGATCGCGGCGCTGGATCGTCCCATCTCCAACCGCAAGGCGGTCCGCGAACATCTGCGCAGACGGTTCGGCGACCAACAAGGAAGAGAGGAGCTGCTGCGCCTATGCACCCAGGGTGATGCGCACCGACGCGACACGGCCTTCATGCTGCTGTACGAGTTCATAGGCGAGCGGTTTTTAGCCGCCGAGAACGACCAGGCCCGCCGACGGATCATGGAGCAGGCAGGTCTCGATGCCCCGGCCGAACTGGTTGCCGTCTGCCGGTCCGCGTCGGAAAGCAACGACGAGGTAGTGCGGTTCAGGGCGTCTTTACTGCTGTGTGCGATGGGCAACCCCCAGGGACGTGACACCGTCGAACGCGCTTTCTGGAGGGATATCGAAACCCTTCGTGACAGGCAATGGCAGCGTAGCGACGAGCTGGACCGGGCGAGGAAGGCGCTGACCGCCCTGAGCACTGTGGCCGACAGGCAACTGGGTGACAAGCTGGTTCCGCTGCTTCGAGAGGGCGCAGGTGCGGGCAAGGACTGGGACGGTCTGCGTGGCCGCATGGCGACGGTGCTGGGGCGGATAGGCGATGAGTCCTACACTAAGCCCCTGCTGAAATTCCTCAAAGGTCGTACCAATGACCACGCCGCCTCCCGGGCGGCCAGGAGTTTGGGGCGGATAGGCGCCGCGGACGCCTTCGACGACATCCTCCGCTTCGTCGGATCGCTGCACGACGACATGTACTTCGTCGACGCCCGCCGTAACTGCTACGAGGGTCTGCTCGGTTGCGACCACGACCGCGCCTACCGCGAGATCGGAAGAATCCTCACCGAGCAGTCGCCCCACAACAGCGCCGGTATTGAGAACATCGTCAACTTCTACAAGGACCATCCCGACCCCGCCGCGGTCGAGCCGTTAATGCACTGGGTCAACCACGACGTTCGCCTGATACGGGAAAATATCCACGAAGGGCTGGTCGCTGTCGGGCGGGCGGATTTGTCGTGGCTCATCGAGGGATTCGAAACCGAGAGCGCCTCCAAGCGCTCGACATTGGCCGGTGTCATAGCCGACGGCTTCGGACGCGAGGCAGTTCCCGCGTTGGTCGAAGCCGCTGCGGATGATAGTCCGCGGAAGCGGCAGGGGGCCGTCTGGGCGCTGGGCTGCATCGGAGGCGCAGAGGCGTCCGATGCGGTGGCCGAGGCAATGGCGGACCCTCACGATGCCGTGCGAAGCGCGGCGGCATGGTCGGCCGGTCGGCTGCGAAACCCCGAACACCTCCCGGCGATGGTCGATCTGCTGGAAGACCCCGCTACCGATGTGCGATCGATGGCCGCTCGAAAACTGGGCGATATGGGTTCGCAAGAGGCCGTCGAACCGCTGATAGGCGCGCTGGACGACGACGCCCCGGAAGTGCGGGGCTACGCCATCCTGTCGCTGACCGCTCTGCGGGCGAGGGAGGCGCTTGAACCCATACGGAACCTTTTGGACGACCCCGACCCGGACGTGCGGGCGGCCGCCGCCTACGCCGCGGAAAATCTGCCCGACCGATCCGAACGGACAACGCGCTCCGGCTCATCTGACGGCGAATAAGTCACACTCGTAGCTGACAGGGCGCCGGCGGGCGTCAACGCCGTGGTGAACACCTCCGACGCCGTCGTCGAGCGGTATTCTTCCGACCCCGACGGCCGCGAGACTGTGTGCCACGGCGTGGCCCTTCGGACCGCCCGGGTCGCCGTACGGCACTCGCCGCTCGACGTGACCATGAACATCTGCACCGACCGGGTGCTCTCGGCGCGCAGGTGACCGTCTTGGTGCAGGAAGGCGTACCGCCGTAGGCAACCCGTGCCGGTTCTGTCCACCGCTGGCAAGACGGCGGCTCCGAGGCGGTGGCGTCACAAGCCTTTGACGGGGGCGGAGTTGGCAAACAAAGACGCCAGAAGGCAACGGCTGTCACCTCCTGGCGTCATGAAGCGGGCGAGCGGATTCGAACCGCCGACGTCCAGCTTGGGAAGCTGGCATTCTACCACTGAATTACGCCCGCAATCGCAACGAGTTAGCCACGTCGGCCGGGGTTGTGCAGTGTTTTCGCACGACCGCGTCGGCCGGCGGCTACCACAAATATTACCCAAGCAATCGGGCGTTTGTCCAGAG
>JBKHJB010000065.1:0-11426 GCA_046538345.1 Phycisphaerae bacterium | reverse complement strand
CGTTTGCGTGAAGAGCACGTCTGGGTGCAAATCCAACGATGGTGTGACTCTCGTGATCCTGTGCTGTGCGATCTGTGCCAACGCTTTCTTGCTCGTAAGGGTTTCACAATGGTCAATGTCGATCAACGACTCGAAGGGTTGGACGCGCATGGCAGAATAGAAGAAGCTCGCGAATATTTGCGAAAGCAAGGGGGCGTGTTCGCCGTCGATCCGGAGATTTATCTGCTTGAGGATAAAGGCAAAGTTGCGCCGTACAAACCCTATCAGTGGGAAGAGACACACGAAGAGCAGCAGCCGATTCTATTAGGGGATCGTGAGATAGTTCACGAACTTCCTCGATTGCAAGCGATCACTCATAGACCACAGGGCTTCTGTCGTTACTACTGTGCGCCCGAACACAGGGACAAGATAAAGAGGATTCTTAACCGGACGTAGTGTCTCTGCCTGCCTTTGTCTCCAGCGATCACCCGCTCTTGCTGGAATGGTGCTTCGTGGTGCGGTAGAATCCCCGCTCTTCTAAACAGCTAGGAGGTCTTAGTGGTACATCGCGTTGAGATACGTATGGCGGAGGGTTTCTCCGACCCGCACGCCGAAGGCGTGGCCGGTGAGATTCGCGAACTCGGCATAGGTGGCGTGGAGCACGTCGCGTCGGCGAAGCTGTTCTTCCTGTACGGCGATTTGGGCGCCGACGACGCCCGCCGCGCCGCTCAGGAACTGCTGGCCGATGCTGTGACGCAGCGGTTCGAGCTTTTCTCCGCCGAGCGGCCTGAGGACGTCGGCGGTTCCAGCCCCCCGGCCGCCGTGGTGGAGGTCCACCTCAAGCCCGGCGTTATGGACCCCGAGGCCGCCTCCGCACAGCAGGCGATCGGAGACATGGGTCTGTCGGTCTCGTCGGTTCGCACGGGGCGGCGATACGAGCTTTCCGGGCACGTTTCCGGAACCGGGAGGGAGAGCATCGCGCGGAAGCTGCTCGCCAACGTCGTCATCGAGGACATCTACCATCAGCCGCACACGCCGCCGGAGGTCCACGGCGAGGATTACGAGCTGAACGTCGCGGAGGTCCCTATTCGCGACCTCGACGACGCCGGGCTGGAGAAGCTCAGCAGTGATGGTGACCTCTTCCTGAACCTCACCGAGATGAAGGCGATTCAGCAATATTACCGTGACCTCGGCCGCGAGCCGCGGGACGTGGAGCTGGAGACTATCGCCCAGACGTGGTCGGAGCATTGCGTGCATAAGACCTTCCGTAGCGACGTGCGCGTGTACGACTCGCAGGGCAACGTGGTCGAGGAGATCCGCAACCTCATCAAGTCCACGGTCTTCGCCGCCACCGAGAAGCTCAACAAGCCATGGTGCATCAGCGTTTTCAAGGACAACGCCGGAGTCATCGACTTTGACGGTGACACGGGGATGGCTGTCTGCTTCAAGGTCGAGACGCACAATCATCCGTCGGCCATCGAGCCGTACGGCGGCGCATCGACCGGCATCGGAGGCGTGATGCGCGACCCCATGGGCACGGGCCTGGGCGCCCGCCCGGTGGCGAATACGGACGTGTTCTGCTTCGGCCCGCCCGATATGCCGCACGACGGGCTGCCCACCGGAGTTCTGCATCCTCGGCGGGTGATGCGCGGCGTGGTAGCCGGCGTGCGCGATTACGGCAACCGAATGGGCGTGCCCACCATCAACGGGGCGGTGTACTTCGACGAGAAGTACCTCGGCAACCCGCTGGTGTTCTGCGGCACCGTTGGGATGCTGCCGCGGGAAATGAGCTTCAAGCACGCCCGCGGCGGCGACGCCGTCGTGATGGTCGGCGGGCGCACCGGGCGCGACGGCATACACGGGGCTACGTTCAGCTCCGGCGAGCTTACCCACGCCCACGAGACCGAATTCTGCCACGCCGTGCAGATAGGCAACGCCATCACCGAGAAGAAGATGCTCGATACGCTTTTGATCGCCCGTGACGAGGGGCTTTACTCGGCTATTACCGACTGCGGCGCGGGCGGGCTTTCCAGCGCGGTCGGCGAGATGGGCGATCCGTTGGGCGCCGAGGTGCACCTGGACCGGGTTCCTCTGAAATACCGCGGGCTGCGATACGACGAGATATGGATTTCCGAGGCCCAGGAACGGATGGTGCTGGCCGTTCCATCGGAGAACGTGGACCGCATACTGGAGGTATTCGCCTCCGAGGGCGTCGAGGCGACGGTTCTGGGGCACTACGGTACGGAGGGGCGGAAGCTCCGGCTGTTCTATGAGGACACGGTCGTCGGCGAGCTTGATATGGAGTTTCTCCACGAGGGCTGCCCCCGACCGGCCAAGACCGCCGTGTGGGACCCGCGGCCGAAGCCGTCGCCCGCGCCGCCGCAGCGCGACAACTACAATGACGTGCTGCTGAAAATATTCGCCATGCCCAATGTAGCGAGCAAGGAATGGATTATCCGCCAGTACGACCACGAGGTGCAGGGCGGTAGCGCCGTCAAGCCCCTCGTCGGCGCCGAGCAGGACGCCCCCGGCGACGCGGCGGTGGTCCGCCCGGTCCTGGACAGCCAGAAAGCTGTGGTAGTATCCTGCGGCATGAACCCTCGACTGGGCGAGCTGGACCCCTACAACAGCGCCCTTCACGCGGTCGATGAGGCCATTCGGAACAACATAGCTGTCGGTGGCAACCCGGACAAGCTCGCCATCCTGGACAACTTCTGCTGGGGCAACTGCAACAAGCCCGACCGCATGGGTTCGTTTGTGCAGGCGGCCAAGGGCTGCCACGACGCGGCGATGGCCTACGGTACGCCGTTTATCTCCGGCAAGGATTCGCTGAACAACGAGTTCGTCACGGACAGCGGCGAGACTATCGCCATACCGCCGACGCTGCTTATCTCGGCGATGAGCGTCATCGACGACGCCGGCCGATGCGTCACCGCCGACGCAAAGACAGCCGGCGACTACCTGTTCATCGTCGGAAGAACGCAGCCGCAGCTTGGCGGCAGTCATTTCCTGCTCGCGGAGGGACTGGAGACCGGCAACGACGTTCCGCCGGTGGACATGCCAACGGCCGCCAGGGTATATCGCGCGATCCATTCGGCCATGGAGGCCGGTTGCGTAGCGGCGTGTCACGACCTCAGCGAGGGCGGCTTGGCGGTGGCGGCCGCCGAGATGGCGTTCGGGGGCTCTCTTGGTGTGGAGATTGACCTCTCTGCCGTCCCGACCGACGGAGACGTGTCCGAAGCCGCCAAGCTCTTCGGCGAGTCGGCAGGTCGGCTGCTCGTGGAAGTGCCGCCGGAGAAATACGACGCGTTCTGTCGCGCCGTGGCCGACTGCCCGTTCGGCGAGCTGGGTCGGGTAACCGACAGCGGCCAAGTGCTTATCCGCAGTGAGCGGGGGGACCTGATAGAGCTTGACGCGGCCGACGCAAAGGCCGCCTGGCAGAAGACGTTCGATTGGTAAACAAACCACACAGGAGGTAGTTGATGAGTACGCAGACCACGTCCATCGCCGACACGGGCGCGCAGCCGGGTCGGCTGTGCACCGAAGAAATTCAGAAAGCAATCGACCTCGCAGCCGATGCCGGCGGCATCGCCTACGTTCCCCCCGGCGAGTGGATAAGCGGGACGTTACGCCTGCACAGCGGTGTAACTTTGCACTTGCACCCCGCGGCCGTCCTCAAGGCCAGCGGAGACATAAAAGACTTTCCGGCAATGCAGCGCCGCGGAACGGCGATGACCGACCAGGCGCACCATTTCATCGTCGCCGAGGACGCCGAGGACGTGGTGATCACCGGCGGGGGAACGCTGGACGGCAACGGCTTCGCCTTCTGGAACGAGCCGGAAGCCGGGCGAAAGTGGTACCGCGCGAAAAAGCCCCGCGTGCATCCGATGCTGGAGTTCCGCCGCTGCCGACGATTGCGGCTGGAGAACGTCCGCATTGCCAACAGTCCCGGCTGGACCGTCCACCCGTACTGCTGTGACGAGGTCACGCTGCGCGGCGTGACGGTGGAGAACTACCTGTTCGGGCCCAACACGGACGGCTTCGACATCAACGGCTGTCGCGACGTGTTCGTCTCGGACTGCAAGCTGACCTGCGGCGACGACCCGATCGTAATCAAGGCCACTAAAGACGCCCGAAGTTCAGAAAGGATTCTTATCAACAATTGCGTCGTTCGAACGCAGTGCATCGGCGTGCAGCTCGGCCAGGAGACCGAGAGCGATATCCGCCAGGTGACCGTGAGCAACTGCGTGATGCACGACTGCGACCGGATGTTCGGCATCGGCATCTGGGCGGGCGGGACCGTAGAGGACGTGACCGTGACCAACTGCACCGGCAGCACGCCGGACGATATGCCGCTTGCCAGACCCATTCACATCGAGGTCAAGCAGCACGTCGGCTGGGACGTGCCGCTGGGTAAAATCCGCAACGTGCAGATATCGAACTTCGTCGCCCGCACGAAGGGCCGGCTGATTCTGGTCGCCCAGGACGGGACGGCTCTGGAGAACGTCTCGCTGCGGGACGTTCAGCTTCGCTATACGGGTCTGGCTGACGCCGACAAGCTCTCCCCGCCGGACGGCGCGACCGGCTCCACGCAGTACGCCAACCAGAACCTTCAGGCCCGTCGGCAGAACGCAGCCGTTGTGGTGGAAAACGCCGAAAACTTCCGCCTGGAAGGTCTGCACATAACCTGGCCCGACGAGCCGGAGCTTCCCTACGCGGTGGTGTGGGCGCGGCACGTCCACGGCGGCGTGATCGACGCGCCGCTGGCTTCGCCCACCGGCGGGCAGGAGCAGGCGATGCTGCTGGACGACGTGGACGTGGAATTCCGAGGTGGGTGAGGCCGTAGTCGGTAACCGGTCGCCAGTAGCCAGTAGTAAGTGCCGGGCGCCGGGAGTACATCTGTTTGCCTGACTACTGGCTCCTGACTCCCGGCTACTGTAGCGCGGTGTAACTCGACAGTGTCCCAGTGGGGCGATAGACTTCTCTGGCGATGCCAAGGCACAGATACTCAATCAGAGCCATGCGGCCGGAGGATGTGGACGTCGTCACCGAGATGTGGCGGGTGATGGCCGAGCAGCATCTCCGCTACGACAGCCAGCGCTGGGACTGGGCTGACGATTACGCCGGCGTGCAGCGTCACCAGCTTCTGGAGACGATGGAAGACCCGGATCACGTGCTGCTGGTCGCCGAGGATGAGACCGGCCGGGTCGTGGGCTACCTGCTTGCGTTTCTGATGCAGCCGGGACCCATCTGGCGGGTCCGGCGACGGGCCGAGGTGACGGACGTTTTCGTCGCCGGCCGGCACGGACGCAAGGGCATCGGGCAGATGCTCATGGATCAGGCGTTTGATGAGCTTCGCGGCCGCGGCGCCGAGGACGTGATCCTGCGCGTTTCGGAGGCGAACCGCTCAGCGATAAAGCTTTACCGGAAGGTCGGCATGCGTCTGGTGACACACGAGATGTACCGCCGACTGTGAAAGGTTTCTTGCGGATATGGCTACACCACAGGCAATAGTACTGAGAGCGGCCGGGACCAACTGCGACCGTGAGACGGAGCACGCACTGACACAGGCGGGCTTCCAGGCAAGGCGGATTCACGTGTACCGGCTGATGGAAGACCCCGGCCCGCTCGCCGATGCGCAGTTCCTGGTGATACCCGGGGGGTTCAGCTACGGCGACGATGTGGCCGCCGGTAAGATACTCGCCAACCAGATGCTGCACCGGCTCGCCGAACCGCTGAACGAGTTCGTCGCCGTCGGCAAGCTGGTGCTGGGTATCTGCAACGGCTTCCAGGTGATGCTCAAGAGCGGTTTGCTGCCCTGGGCGCACGTGGAGGCGGGCTTGGTCGGGCGCGATGCGACGCTGGCGTGGAACGACTCCGGACGATTCGAGGACCTGTGGGTGCATCTCAGATGCGATAGCGACAAGTGCGCGTTCCTGCCGCAAGGCGAAGTTATCGCGCTGCCGATCGCACACGGCGAGGGTAAGTTCGTCCCCGCGTCCGACGACGTGCTCGCCCGCCTGCGCGACGGTGGGCAGGTGGCGCTGCGCTACGTGGACGAGCAGGGCCAACCCGGCGGCTACCCCGTGAATCCCAACGGCAGTATCGACGATGTCGCCGGCATCTGCGATGCGTCCGGGCGTGTGATGGGGCTTATGCCGCACCCCGAGCGGTTCGTTGAGAACACCCACCATCCCCAGTGGACGCGCCGCCGCCTCAGACGCGCCGACGGACGAATATTCTTCGAGCGGGCCAAGGCGTTCCTGGATTCGGCATAGCGCGTGGCAACGTCGATTGCCAGGCGGTACCGTCGGCAATAAACTGCCGACCCTCCCGCCGTAGGTCGCGCAAGTCGCGCCGTTTGCGACTTGCCGACGCGATTACTTCTTCAGCCATTTCGCCAGTTGCTTCGCCGTACGCGTGTTGAGGATGTGCTTTTTTTCCGCCCAGCCACGACGGGCGGTGGTGACGCCGTATTTCATCAAGTCCAGCTCGCCGGTGGAGTGGGCGTCGGTGTTGATGAGTATTTTCGCGCCGGCATCTATCGCCGCCCGCACGTGTACGTCGCGCAGATCCAGCCGCATGGGGTGTGCGTTTATCTCCAGCGCGGTGTCGTTCTGCGCGGCGGCGGCCGCTATCTCCTCGATGTCTATCTCCATGCCCTTGCGCCTGCCCAGCAGCCGGCCCGACGGATGTCCGATGCACCTGACGCACGGATGCTCGATCGCCTTTATCAGCCGCTCGGTCGCCTCCCTGCCGCCCAGCGACAGGGCCGAGTGCGGCGACGCCGTCACGAAGTCCAGCTCCGCCAGCACGTCCTCGTCGAAGTCCAGCCGCCCGTCCTTGAAGATGTCCACCTCCACGCCGGCGAGTAGTTCCAGGTCGTCGTACTCGTCGTTGACCTCGCGGATGGCTTTGGCATGGTCGGCCAGTTCCTCGGCGCTGAGTCCGCCGGCCTGTATCTGACTCTGTGAGTGGTCGCAGATCGCCAGGTATGCGTAGCCGTGCTGCCGGGCCGCCTCAGCCATCTGCTCGATCGTGTTTATGCCGTCGGTGGCCGTCGTGTGCACGTGCAGGTCGCCGCGGATGTCGTCGAGCGTTACCAACTCCGGTAGCTTATCCTCGGCCGCCGCTGCTATCTCTCCGCGGTCCTCCCGCAGCTCCGGCGGGACAAACTGAAGCTCCAGCTTCTCGTATATATCCTGCTCGTTCTTGCCGGCAAGCTGGCGGTCGCCTTTGAACAGGCCGTATTCGTTGAGCTTCCAGCCGTGCTTAATCGCCAGCTCGCGCATGGCGACGTTGTGCTCCTTGGACCCGGTGAAATACGCCAGCGCGGCCCCGTAACTCTTTCCGCCCACGACGCGCAAATCCGCTTGGACTTCGCCTTCCAGCAGGACGCTGCCTTTGGTCTTACCTTTCGCCAGTACGCGGCGGACGTTGGGCGCCGACGCGAAGGCGGCGATGATCGGCTCGCCGGCGTCCTGCGGGGCTTCGCAGAGCAGGTCTATATCGCCGATGGTCTCCTTGCCGCGGCGGAAGCTACCGGCAATCGCCGCACGCCTGACACCTTCGGTCTCGCGTACCGCGTCGAGAAGCTCGGAAGCGAGCGCATCGGCCTGGTCGATGGTTATTCGCTCGGCCGCCGTCGTTGCGAAGTCCAGCGACTCGGCGATCTGGTTGACCTTTTTCTTGCCCAGTCCCTCTATGCGGGCGAGCTGTTCGGGGTTGTCGCGAAGTACGGCCCGCAGGTTGTCCACGGACTTTATGTCCGCCTCTTTCCACAGTTTGACCACGGTCCTGGGACCGAGACCGGGAACTTTCATAAGGTCCGGCAGACCTTCCGGCGCCTGGGAGCGAAGCTCTTCGTAACGCTGGACCTTGCCGGTCTCTACGTACTGCCTGATCTTCTCGGCCGTGGATTTGCCCACGCCCGGGATGTCCTCCAGCTCGCCGCGCTGAGCTATCTCGGCGACGTCCTCGCTGAGGTCGCGGATCGCCCGCGCGGCGTTTTGATAGCTGTTGATGCGGTAACGGTTTTCGCCGAACAATTCCATCAACTCGGCGATTTCATCGAAAATGTCCGCAAGCTCGCGATTGCTCATATCAGGAAAGTATATTCACCCGCCGGGGGCGGATACAACTTTGCCGTCTTTCCCATCCGCTTGCGGATACGTTGATTGTGTTAAGCCGGCGTTAATTCTGCCGCCCCGGTTCGAAAAGCTCCGACAGGTTGCCTAAAATATGCAGAAAGGTCGGCTCTCCCCCTGGCCGATCTTTACCGGCAGACCTGGTCTCCCCCTGCCAGGTCTGCTTTTCTGCGCCGGCTTGTGGTCGGCGGCGGGGCGACTCACTCTCCGTGGCCGTTGTTGGCTGACTCCGAAGGCGGCTGATGGAGCCGTCGCCAGTGTTCGGCAAGCTCCTCGTCCGTCACCCAGAAGCGGTCCGAGCGGTCGGTCTCATCTACTTCAGACGCCTTCTGAAGGATGGGTGTCTCGCGCCTTCGTAGAGAAATGGCCGAGACGTCGCTTTCGGCGCTCTCCGCCGTGAGGCGGTCGCGCTTGGCTTGAAGCTCCTTGGCGCGTTGAATGTCCTGCTCGTCCGCCGGCGCGAAGGACACGCTGAGCTTCTGCCATTTCGTTCGCAGCCGCAGTGCTGCGAGCATCGGGTACAATCCGGGCTTCAGCTCGATGACCTGTTCGTGCTTCACGGGCCTGCCGCTGAGGAAGACCTGCACCCGGCCGTTTTGAGTGTAGGGCGCCTGGAGCTTCACGTGTCTTTGCCGGTCAACCTCCAGGACGGTGTAGGCGAGCAGCGTCAGCTCGTCATGCTTCTGCAAACGGTCGCGAAGTTTGATATCGCCGCGGTTGTCCACATAGCTCTCATTCAGTGGCGTGAAGGTCGTTGTGTGCCCGCCTAGCGTAATCTCGGTACCGGGCCTGGGCCGCAGGTCGGGCAAATCTCCGTACTCCACCATCGGGTCGTCGGCGACGGCATGGTTGACCGGCTCGGTCGCCAGCCAACGCTTCGGTCCGCTGCTGCTGTTAAGTGTTGTGACCGGTACTCCATCGGCGGGAGCAAAGTCCTCGGCCGGTGGGACGGCTGCGTATCCGCCCTGGTGTTCGTCCTCGGCGGGGTCCACCACATACAGCCCGTCGGATTCCACCAGCCGGTAAGGCCGGAGATTCAACATCCTCTCGACGCCGAACTTATCGATGAGCCAGCCGTCGGCTTCGTCCGGTTGCCGCAGCTTGAGAGGACCTTCGGTGGGGTACCCATCCTCGGGCAGGCGCGCTTCGAGCGCCTTGTCCAGAAACACCGCCAGGTAGTCCCACACATCGATGCAGGTGACCCGGTCGGGGAATTGCTTCCCCCAGCCGCTCGACCCGTGTGCGTCGGGATAGTCGCCGTGGCCCACCCCGCGGACCACCACCTGGTGAGCCAGCCAGCCGGTCTTTCGCCGGTAGTTCAGCAGCGACGGTCGGACGTGGCGGTTCCACGTACCGCCCCACTCGGTCTGGCCGTTGACGCAGACGTAGAGTACGCTTTCGTCCTGCGGCCGCGCCCAGTCCTCCGGCGGCCAGGTGGGTGTCTCGCCGTGGTAGGTGATGCCCGCGATGGTCCGCTGCGGATACGCCCACGCCATTGTGAACGGGAACTTGCCGCGGGAGGATTTGCCGAACGTCACCCACGGCGCGTGGCGGAACTCCTCGATGCCCGTTTGCTCGGCCGCGAAGTCAAGCACGTCCAGAATCCTGGGTCTGTCGTCTTGCCGCATGGCTCGCCGGAGGTCGCCTTCGACGGCAGGGACGCGGAGATAGACCACCGCGGCCTCGTGGCGTCGTAGCACCTCTCGGGTCGCGGCGTGTTCGCCGAAGTGTTTTGAGTCGGTGTTCTCGACGATGATGAGCATCGCCCGGATGCGCTCGACGCCCGGCGGAACCCAGATATTCACGTTGGGTCGCCCGCGACGGTCCGGCGCGCCTTCGTAGTGTAGCTGGTAAGGCCAGACTTGCTCCTCACTCTTCTCGTCGGCCGATGCTACCACCGGCAACGCTGTCATTACGGCAAGGGTGAATATGATTGCGATTCGTCGCATTCGCGTGGCTCCTGATGGGGGATTGTTGTCTATACTCGCAACCCGCCGAAACGGCCTGGGTATCGCCGAAATGCGAAC
This sequence comes from Phycisphaerae bacterium, assembly GCA_046538345.1. Taxonomy (GTDB): domain Bacteria; phylum Planctomycetota; class Phycisphaerae; order SM23-33; family SM23-33; genus PUND01. The sequence continues at coordinate 1,273 of JBKHJB010000065.1, read as the reverse complement.
CGGCGGTGCGGTCGGCGTTGCCCCGCGTGGGCGGATTCTGGTACGCTGATGGTTCACCTGCCCATACTGCGTGAGGATTTCCAAGGCGATCATGAGCGAGGTTCTGCGTCCGTTCAACATAATGGCCAAGCCCGTCTGCGGCGTGTGCAATCTGGACTGCACGTACTGCTACTACACGTCCAAGCCGCACGAGCTTTACCCCGGCGTCACCGACTTCCACATGCCCGATGAGGTGCTGGAGAGCTACACGCGACAGTACATCGAGGCGATGCCCACACAGGCGGAGTTCGGCTGGCAGGGGGGCGAGCCGGTGCTGGCGGGGCTGGACTTCTACCGCCGTGCCGTCGAGCTTCAGAAGCAGTATGCCCGCGAAGGCCAGAAGATAGGCAACAGCTTCCAGACCAACGCCACGCTGCTGGACGAGCCGTGGGCGGAGTTCCTGGCGGGGGAGGGTTTTCTGGTCGGCGTCAGCATCGACGGCGCCGCCCAGTGGCACGACCGCTACCGCCGCGACCGCGCCGGCAACCCCACGTTCCACCGCGCCTGGGCCGGGCTGGACCTGCTGCGATCCCACGGCGTCGAGTACAACGTGTTGGTAACCCTGAATAGCGTAAACGCCCCGCACGCCGGAGACATCTACCGCTGGTTCGTCAAGAGAGGCGTGCCGTATCTGCAGTTCATTCCCATCCTGGAGCGCAAGGCCGACGGCAGCGTTGCGGAGTTCTCCTGCACGGGCGAGCAGTTTGGCCGGTTCATGCTGGATGTCTTCGAGCTGTGGGTGTCGCGCGATGTGGGACGTGTCTCTGAGCGGTTCATCGACAGCGTGCTTCACACTCTGATTTTCGGAAATGCCGCCACCTGCTGCTTCGCCGAGCGATGCGCCAACGCCCACGTGCTGGAGTTCAACGGCGACCTCTACGCATGCGACCACTTCGTGTACCCCGAGTGGCGCATCGGCAACATAATGGAGACGCCTCTGGCTGAGCTTGTCCGCGACGAGAAGCTGGACGAGTTCGCCCGGCTCAAGACCGAACTACCGGCCGCCTGCCGCGACTGCGAGTACCTGCGGTTCTGCCACGGCGGCTGTCCCAAGCACCACCTGCCCATCGGCACCGACCCGGACCGCGTGAACCACTTCTGCCAGGGCTACAAGCTGTTCTTCCGTGAGGCGCTGCCGGAGCTTCGCCGCATGGCGGAATACTTCAAGCAAGGCCAGCAGCCGCCGCAGGTCCACCAGCCGAAGCCACAGGCGCAGAGCGCCGCGGCTGCGCCG
>JBKHJB010000064.1:0-11484 GCA_046538345.1 Phycisphaerae bacterium | reverse complement strand
GTTTCTGAACAGCGATCTGTCCGACCAAGCAGGTTTCTCGCCCTGGCTGAAACCGTGGCCTGTGTTGCAAAACGGTTTCCACGCGGCTACGCTCTTTTGCCCAAAGAGCGTTTCGGAGAAGGAGTTCGCGTTGGCTGAGAGTTCGGAAGGCAGAATCAAAACCCGTTTCGCACCGTCTCCGACGGGGCATCTGCATGTCGGCGGGGCCCGGACCGCGCTGTTCAGTTTCCTGGTCGCCCGCCAGAGCGGCGGGACTTTCCTTTTGCGCATCGAAGACACCGACCAGGAGCGGCACGTCGAGGACGCCGTCGCCAAGATAGTCGAAGACCTCCGCTGGCTGGGTCTGGACTGGGACGAGGGCGTCCAGGCCGGCGGTGAGAACGGCCCGTACCGCCAGAGCGAGCGGCTGGAGATATATCGCCCCTACGTCCAACGGCTGCTCGACGAGCAGAAGGCGTATTACGCCTTCGACACGGCCGATGAGCTGGACGCCATGCGCGAGCAGGCCCGGGCCGAGAAACGCACGTTCCACTACCCCCGGCCGGAGAGCTTCCCCAGCGAGCAAGACGCCGAACAGGCCCGCGCCGAAGGCAGGCCTGTGGTGGTGCGGTTCGTCTGCCCGAGGGAGCCGGTAACCATTCACGACGACGCCTTCGGACCGGTCACCATACCGCCGGAGGAGATGGACGACTTCATCATCCGCAAGGGCGACGGCTGGCCGACCTATCACCTCGCAAACGTCATAGACGACGCGCTGATGGGCGTCACCCACGTAATGCGCGGCCAGGAGTTTCTCGGGCAGACCTGGAGACAGGTCGCACTGCGGGCGGCGTTGGGACTGCCCGAACCGCGCTACTGCCACCTGCCGCTGATTACCGACATGCAGGGTCGCAAGCTCTCCAAGCGCGACGGGGCGGTGGAGGTTTTCGAGTTCCGCCGTAACGGTTATCTGCCCGAGGCGCTGCTTAACTTTCTGGTCCTGCTGGGCTGGCGACCGGGGGGAAATCGCGAAAAACTCACGCTGGACGAGATGATCGAGCTTTTCGGTATCGAGCGGATAGGCAAGTCCGACGCTCGCTTCGACCGCGAGAAGCTGCTGGCGTTCAACACCGACGCCATAGCCGAGGCGAGCGAAGACCGTCTAATCGCGGGGCTTAAGGACTATCTGTCCCTCAACGATACGCCGATACCCGCTGACGACGAGGATTTGCTCCGGCTGCTGGTCCGCGCCAACAAGGGCTTCCGTACGTTCGCGGATATCGAGGCCAAGTGCCGCACGCTGTTCGGACCCGACGATGCCTACGAATTCGACGAAAAAGCCGTCAAAAAGGTGCTCCGCAAAGGCGAGGGCGCCGGCTTCGCCGTCCTGGAGGACCTGCGCGAGCAGTTCGCCGAGTGCGAATGGACCTCCGAGGCGCTGGAGCAAATCATCCGTGGCTACTGCGAGCGCAACGAGTTGGGCATGGGCAAGGTCGCCCAGCCGGTGCGGGTGGCGGTAACCGGCAGCACGGTCAGTCCGTCGATCTTCGAGACGCTGGTCATACTCGGCCGCGAGCGGACGCTGGCCCGCATGGACCGTTGCCTTCGCGAAACTCGCGGGAATTGACCTCGGCCGGGTCAATCGTATCGCCGTGCGGGTTGTCTGCCCCGGTGGCGGGCGATATCATCGTCATGTCTTTACGGACGGAGCCGACGAGTCGTCATGAACTTTCAAGGGAACGTCACAAAGCCGCGCGTGCTTATCGCTCTGATGGTGGCGGCGATGGCGTGCTCTTTGCTCGGACGGCACGCCGCGGCGCCGTTGCGACGGGCGGTTGGATACGCACTGGCGCCGGTGGGCGACGCGGGGATGTACCTCTCAACCGCACTGAAATCGGAGCTCAAGGCGATAGGTTCCGACGGACTGACCGCCGAGGAGGCCCGTGAGCTTCGCAGCCGTTACGAATCGCTCCAGCGGCAGTTGCTGTCTTTGGCGAGCGAGAACGCCCGCCTGCATCACTTTCTGCGGACGAGCGACGATATCAGCAAAATGTACGCGCCTACGTCCGACGTCCTGGCGCGGCGGCTGATACCGGCGCGTGTGGTTCTCAGCGATTCGCTGCCTTACGGCAAGACCCGGCTGGTGAACGTCGGCAAATCGACCGGGGCATCCCCCAACTCCTGGGTGACCACCCGTCTGGTGCATACCAATCGCACCAAGGCGCTTCAGAAGGGTCTGGCCACCATTACTCCGCAGGCACTGGTCGGCCGGACCACGGACGAAACCGGCGCGTTTACCGCCCGCGTTCGGCTGGTGACGGACCCCGCCTTCTCGATGGCGGCGCACATCAGGCGCCTCGCGGACGGTAGGACCGTGATAGTGGACCAGGAGGGCTCCGCGGTCGAGGACCGGCTTACCGAGGACAACAACAAGCCGATCCCGGTTTGGATCCAAGGCGACGGCGGTGAGATGATGATCGCGCGCAATGTCACCGCCTATCACAACGTAAAGCCCGGCGACTGGGTGATGACCACCGGCGAGGACCACATGCTGCCGATCCGCATAGCCGTCGGCCGCGTGGAATCGGTAGAGCCGGATCCCGAAGATCCCCAGGTGGTGACGGTGCGCATCAAGCCGTTCGAGGACCTGAGCACACTTCGTGACGTTCATATAATCGCCCCGCCGCCGAGCGGAAGGGGGTCGTCCTGATGCGGTGGGTCGTGCTCATCATCCTGGCATACGTCCTGGTGCTGCTTCAGGCGACACTGGGCGACGTTCTGACATTCAGCGATTCGCCCATTGGCACGATAGGTCCGGACCTTGCGGCCGTGGCGGCGGTTTTTTTGGCGCTACACGCTCCGACACTAGCCGACGCCATGCTAAGCGGCTGGCTACTGGGCCTGGCCGTGGACCTCGGCGCCGCCGGCGGGCCGGCTGGAGCGTCGGCCGTCGGTCCCATGGCGCTGGGATACGCCTTCGCATCGGCCGTGCTGTTCCAGATGCGAGAGGCCGTCTTCCAGGATCGCAAACCCACGCAGATGTTGCTGGCTGTGCTTTTCTGTGCCATCGCCCACGGGCTGTGGATAACCCTCCAGTCTCTGCTGAGCTTCGGCGATGTGAGCTGGCAGCGATATGGTCGGCAATGGACGCAGGTGGGCGCTTTGTCCGGCTATACCGCCTTGCTGACACCGCTGGGATACGCCGCATTGAGGCGACTGAGGCGATGGTTTGTGTCCGGCTCGCCGACGAGACGATCCCGGCCCGGGCGTTGACGGCGTAAACCGTTGTCCGGGCAGGACCGATGTATACTCCGGGGTGGATATTGGCACGTGTATAAGCGCCGACTGAAAATCTTCCTTATCCTCGTGGCGGTGGTTCTGCTGGGTTTGACGGCCCGGCTGGCACAACTGCAGCTTCTCCACGGGGAACAATACCGCCGACAGGCCGAGGAGTTGCTGCAAAGCATTCGTCTGCTACCGGCGGCTAGGGGCACCATATTTGACCGCCGGGGACGCGTCCTGGCGATGGACAGGCGGAGCGATAATTTCTGTCTGGACTACCGTTTCATCACCGAAGATCGGCGATGGCAGAGCAATCAGCAAAGGCGCATCGCCCGGCAGCGGCAGGTGGACATGGAAACGGCCGCTGAAATATATAACCGCCGTGCGGAGCGCACCTGGCGCGCCGCGAGAGACCTCGCCGAAGCCAACGGCGAAGACCTCGACGAAACCCTCGACCGCATCGTCGGTCGTGTCCGTAGGATACGCGAAATCGTCGGTCAGCCCGTAGAAGAGCAGCAGCAGGTCCATCCTGTGGTCACCGGCCTGGACGAGGGCACAGCAGTGGCTCTCAAGGCCCGGCTGGACGAGATGGTCGGAGCGTCGGTACTGCCCGGACACACCCGCTTTTACCCCTACGGTCCGACCGCGTGCCACATAATCGGGCTGACCGGTCCGGTAACCACCGAAACGCAGCAGCGCCTCAACGGGCAGTACGAACAGGAGGACTGGGAAACGCGTTTGCGGGAGTCCTATCACGACGACAGCACCTACGGCATCGCCGGAGTGGAGAAGATGTGCGAGGACATCCTCCGCGGCCGCCGGGGCTATCGGCAGATAAAGAGGGTCAACCGCAGCGAGCGTCTATTACACGAGGTCTCGCCCGAACCGGGCAGCGCGGTGCATCTGACTATCGATATAGAGCTTCAGCGGGAGTTGACCGACCTGCTCGTCAAGCGAGGGCACACCGGGAGCATAGTGGTGCTCTCCGTGCCGACCGGGGAACTGCTGGCGGCGGTGTCCGTGCCGACCTACGACCTCAATCGCTATCGCCGGGATTACGAGGAGTTGACCAGCGACAACGTATTCATGCCCCTGCAGCACCGTGCGGTCGGTGGCATGTATCCTCCCGGCTCGACGGTGAAACCGGTCTCGGCTTTGGCGGGTCTGCATCATGGCGTGGTGTCGCTGAGCGAGACCATAACCTGCCGCGGCAGATACGGCTCCGACGGACCGGCGTGCTGGTACAGGCAGGGGCACGGGCCGTTGGCCGTCGTCGATGCCATCAAGCATAGCTGCAACGTGTATTTCTACGAGGTCGGCGACCGCCTGGGGATGGGCGATCTGGCGCATACTTTCGCTCAGTTGGGCTACGGCCGAAAGCTCGGGACGGGACTGCCCGAAGAGCGGGCCGGGCTGGTCGCAACGCCCCGATGGGTCAGCGAGCACGGCAACCGTCGAGTCCGCCGCAGCGACGCGTGGTTTGTGGCGATAGGGCAGGGGTTGATAACCGCCACGCCGCTGCACGTGGCCAACGCCATGGCGACAATCGCCCGCGACGGGCGATTTCTTTCGCCCATGATCTCGCTGGAAGGCGGTCCGCCCCGCGTTCGGCGACAGGTGGATATAGACGAGTCGTACTTCCGCGCGGTGCGGCGGGGCATGCGTAAAGTGGTTGCGGACCCGGGCGGCACGGCCTACAGGGTGTTCACCGATGCCCCGGAACTTCGCGATATGTGCGGCAAGACCGGTACGGCCCAGGCGCCGGCCGTGAAGGTTGACGGTCAGGTAATGCGCAGCGGGGACATGGCCTGGTTCGCCGGGTTCGCGCCGGCAGATAACCCCGAAATCGCATTTTCCGTGGTAGTGGAATACGCCGACGACGGCGGCTCGCGCGTAGCCGGACCGGTGGCTGTGGACTTGCTCAAAATCCTTAACAGCGGTCGTTACGACCATCTGAAATAAACCGTGAACGAAGGACTTAAACGCTATTTCCGCTACACGAGCTGGCCGATACTGCTGGCGACAGTGGCTTTGATGGGCATCTCTCTGGCGGCTCTGCGCACGGCCGAGCTTGCCGATCCCGGACTGGCGGGCATAACGGCGCGACAATCGGCCTACGCGGTCGCGGGAATCGTCATAATGATTGCCGTGACAATCGTGCCTTACCGCAAGCTGGGCCGGGTGGCGTACGCCTTCTTCGCACTGACGCTCGTGCTGCTGGTGGTGGTACTGCTGCTGCCGCCGGTCAGCGGGGCGAGGCGCTGGATAGACCTGAAGTTCCTCCGCGTTCAGCCGTCGGAGCTGGCGAAGCTGGCACTGATAGTGATGCTGGCATGGTACCTCCGCCAGGGCGACCACTACCGTCGTTTACGCGGGCTTGTAGTGCCTTTCGTTCTGACGTTCATACCCATGGGGTTGATAATCGTCGAGCCGGATCTGGGGACCACGCTGCTGTTGCCGCCGACGCTGTATTTCATGCTCTTCATGGCCGGGGCTAAACTGAGGCACCTGGTGGGAATCATTCTGGCGGCCACGCTGCTGGTAATGCTTCCCCTGCCCGAGAAGCTCACCGAGCAGATGAGCGATCGCCAGAAGGACACCCGCCGCCTGATCGCATACACAAGCTTCGGCGGCGGGGATGCCGAATATGTGGTCGCTCCCGCCATTGTCCGCGGCATGCGCGACCATCAGGTGCGGCGCATTGCCGGCTGGCTGAAACAGGGCGACCCCGCCGTCGCACAGGACGCCGGCTTCCAGTTGCGGCTGAGCAAGCTCGTGATGGGTTCCGGCGGGCTGACCGGGCGCAAGTTGGGCGACGAAACCGCCAGGCACTTCATACGGATACTGCCGGAGCATCACACGGATTTTGTGTTCTCGGTAATCGCTGGTAGATGGGGCTTTCTCGGCTGCGTGCTGGTGCTGGTCGGCTACGCGGTGATTCTCGTATTCGGCGCTGAGATAGCGGCCGTTACTTACGACGCGTTCGGCCGGCTCCTGGCGGTGGGCGTAATCGGGCTGCTGCTGTCACAGGTATTTATAAACCTGGCCGTCACGATGGGCCTGCTGCCGGTGACGGGAATGACGCTGCCGCTATTGAGCTACGGCGGATCGTCGCTGCTGGTAAGCTGCGCGGCCGTGGGATTGCTGGTAAACGTCGGACAGCGTCGGGCGATACTGCTGTCTCGCAGGCCATTCGAGCACGGTGAGAAGAAGGAAAAAGCCCCACAGCCGTTCGGACCGCTGGCGGAGGGACGCAGACCCGGACCGCGACCGGAAGCTACAAAACCGCAAAGTAAAAGACCCACAGAAGCGAAAGAAGCAGATAGCACCCACAACCGATCCAACAGGCAATCTCCGTAAGCTTTCGTCGCCAGAGCAGAAGCAACAGTAGCGAGGCCGGGCCGACCGTCAAGACCTTATAGACCACCAGAGACTCCAGCGCGTGAATAAACTCCCGCGCCAGCGGGTTGCCCTCTTCGAAGCCGCCTATCTGGTGGGCAAGGAAGGTGAAAGCAACGTCGAAGATGCTAAAGACCCATACCAGCGCCAGCGCGAAGACCACTCTGCGCGGACGCGTGGCGAAAAGACGCCAAGAGAGGTCTCCGCGCATCTGCTCCGACCCTGTTCTGACGGGATAATCGCGTATGGTCGTCATCTGGCGGAACGCCTCCCTCGGTATTACTCTATTCTAATCGGTTCCGAAGCGTTGGACCTTGATGAGGTTTCACTATGACCCTGAGTGACGAACTGAACCTTCCCAAGTCGCGCCTGCCGGGCCGTGATATCAGCATTCGGCGAGAAGACCTGGAACTGGCCGACGGGTACCGGACGAACCTGTATCGTTTTGTTCCACCCCAAGGTCGTTCGGGTCTTCCGGTGGTTTATCTTCACGGTATCCAGTCGCATCCGGGATGGTTCGTCGGCTCTTGCGAGCGGCTCGCCAGGAATGGCAGGGAGGTCTTCGCTGTCACTCGTCGCGGCAGCGGCGCCAACAGCGAGCGGCGCGGCCACGCGCCGTCGGGCGATGTGTTGCTACGCGACGTGGACCGGGCCGTTGATTTTACAAAGGAAAGAACCGGCTGCGAGCGTGCGCATCTGCTGGGTGTCAGTTGGGGTGGAAAGCTCGCGGCCGCCTATGCCTGCCGGCAGGACCGTGCGGAGCGTCTTGCTTCTCTGGTGCTGGTAGCTCCGGGCATTGCGCCACAGGTGGGCGTATCGCCGGGCGTAAAGCTCCGGATCGCCGCATCGCTTTTGTTCTCGCCGGAGCGACGGTTTGAGATACCGCTGAGCGACGTGGAGCTTTTCACGGGCAACCAGCGGATGAAGCAGTTCATTCGGTCCGACCAGCGCTCGTTGCGCCGCGCGACGGCGAGGTTCCTGTACGCCAGTCGCAAGCTGGACCGTTACCTTCGCAGCCGACCGCGAGGTGCAATACACACCGAGACCACGCTTATACTCGCCGACGGCGACCGCATCGTGGACAATCGCCGCACGCGCGAGCAAGTCGAGCGGCTGACCGACGGTCGGGGCGTGGTGGTTGAGCTGCCCGGGGCGCACACGCTGGAATTTGAAGCCGACCCCTCGCCGCTGTACGAGGCCCTCGACGCCGCCGTCGTCCGCGGCGGGCGCTAGGTGACAGATGCCCCGCCGACATTCGCCTTACGATGAATAGCTCGTTCCGCGCCACGTGACCGTCGCGCCGGGGCGGAGCTTGCTCAGCGAGCGGAGCAATATCCCACTGACGATCCCGCAGGCGATGGGATACGTCCACGCCAGAGTCGGCGAGCCCTCCAGCAGCCGATAGTAGCGGAAGATAACGCTTATCTGCACGACCGCGGCGGTCGCTCCCGCCGCTCCGCAAGCCCACCAAAGCCACGCCGGCTGCCAGCCCGCGCCGGCCGCGGCAAAGCCCAATACAGCCGCCGCATAAGGCAGCAGACCCATCACGAGCATTACCACCAGCGACAGTGTGAGTCGCTTCAGCGTACCGAACGTCCCGAAGAATATCCTGCTCCAGCCGCGGAGTATCGCCCCCAGCGTCTCGTACATCCGCACGGAGTAAAGGTCCTTGCTGGTTACCACGCGCAGGTGTAGCCCTTGCCGCTTGACCCGCTCGGCGAGGTGCATGTCCTCGTTGACCTGACCGCGCACCGACGCGTGCCCGCCGACGGTGTCGTAGGCGTCGCGACGCATCAGCATGAACGCGCCGTTGGCGTAGGCGTTGGGCTTGTCGGGGTTATTGACCTTCTCCGGGTGGAACCAGATCATCATTACGCCGCTACAGACCGGCTGGATGACCCGCTCCCAGAAGCCGTGCATCTCGAGCTTCGGCAGAATACTCAACAGGTCGGCCTGCTTGTCGTGAGCGTATCGCACCGCCGCCGAGAGGGTGTGTCCGGACGCGTAGCGACAGTCCGCATCGGTCATGCACAGCCAGTCGGCCCGGGCGGACGCCACCGCCTGGGCCATAGCGTTATTCTTGCCGCACCATCCCTCTGGAAGCTCCTCGATGTGTATAGCCCGCAGTCGCTCGTCCTCGGCGGCGAGCCGGTCGATTATCTCTCCGGTTGCGTCGTCGCTGCGGTCGTTAACCGCTATGATCTCGAAGTTCGGATAATCCTGCGCCAGCAGCGTCCGCAGACACGTCTCGATGTTCTCGGCCTCGTCTTTAGCCGCCACCAGGACGCTAACCAAAGGCACGTCGCCGCTGGGCCCGGGCGAATCGGGCGTGAGCATATCGGCACTTTTCTGCCGCTGGATCATCAGGTGGCGCGACGTCCACACGAGCACCACCATTGCCGAGACTATCGTCAGAACAGCCGCCAGTACCGTCATTGCCGCTCCCTGAGCTTGCGTAGGGCTATCGTTGTTCGACCGACTCCTGCAGTCGAAGCACCAGGTCCACCTCGCCGACGGGCATCTTCATCCGCCGGGCGATCTCCACCGGCTCGAGGCCCTGACGGCTGAGCCGCAGAATTTCCTGCCCCTCGCGGCCGCCGCAGACACAGGATCGCGACTCGTCGGATTCCGACCCGCTGTCGGTCAGACGGCGAAGGTCGGCTATGCGGCGGTCCGCCTCACGACAGGCGTCCCGCAGGGCGTCGCCCCGCGCGGCGAGGTCTTCGTCGAGGACCGTGCGAATCTCATCGAGTTGCCGACGCAAATCCGCCACCTCCGCGTGGAGTCGCCGAATGCCCAGCGACGTCTGAGCGGCCGAGCCGGCCGGCGGGCGCCGCCTTAGACGACGCACCAGCAGGTAGCCGAGTATGGCGATAGTAGCCGCGATACAGACAATCGCGAACGCGAGGCGGAACGTCTCCCAGCTCATCTTCCCCTCCCTGTGCGGTAAGCTTCCAATGCGGCGGCCATCACTTCCTTAACCGCGACACCGTGCGCTTCGGCCGCCCGATGGCAGTCCGAAAACTCGCCCGAAGCGGTGAGCACCTCGTCGCCAAGCTCAGCCAGCTTCACGCGGACCGGTCCGTAGGGCGTCTCGACCGTTTCGTGGCGCCTCCGGAGCTTGCTCCGCGCGAGGACGCGCCGCCGTACGCCGAAGGTAGTGGTTTCGCGGAACATTATGCGCTCGACTTCTGCGGCGTCGGCCGGCATAGCCAGCGCCGAAAGCATCCAGGCCGGGCGGGACTTTTTCATGACGATGGGCGTCGCCCAGGCGTCCAGACAGCCCGAAGACAGCAGCTTCTCGACAGTCGCGCCGATTATCTCACCGGTGCAGTCATCCACGTTGCAGCTAAGCTCGACGGCGGAATCGACAGAGCCGGGCGAGACCTCTTCGCCGACGAACACGCGCAGAACGTTCGGCGGGTTCTCGCGCTCGCGTGTGCCGCCACCTATCCCGACAGACTCCACCCTCATCTCCGGCAGCGGTCCGTAGTGCTCGGAAAGTGTGGTGAGTATTGCGGCCGCTGTGGGGGTAGTGGCTTCGCCGTCGATATCCGAACCTCTCACCGCGGCGGCGCGGACAAGCTCCGCAGTCGCCGGCGCCGGGACCGGCAGCGTGCCGTGAGCACATTCGACGGTTCCGCTGCCAAGTGTCAGCGGCGAGGAAATAACCCGCTCGATACCCAGCAGCTCCATAGCCACACACGCGCCGACCACGTCCACGATGCTGTCCACCGCGCCGACCTCGTGGAAATGGACCTCGGAAACGTCTATGCCGTGCACGCTCGCCTCCGCTTCCGCCAGACGCGTAAAGATCCGGCGGGAGCGGTCCTTTACCCGGTCGGGCAGGGGGGAGGAGCCGATAATGCCCAGAATGTCCGAGAGGTGGCGCTGGTGATGGTGCTCATCGGCGACGTCAACGCAGAATTGGCTCGCCGCAAAGCCGCTCCGGCGCATCCGCTCGACGCGCAGGTCGTAACCGCCGATTTGCAGCTTGTCCAGTTCGCTCCGCAGCCGGTCGAAGTCCGCCCCGGCATCCAGCAGCGATGCGACGATCATGTCTCCGGCAGCGCCGGCGAAGCAGTCGAAGTAAGCGAGCGTCATCTCACAGCCCTTCCACGCGATTCCGAAGACGGGAAGTCTAGACCGACAGCCACGCGAATGCAACAGGCCCGCGTAATAGCGACAGTCCCCCATCTTGTCGGCTCGTTCGCGGTCCCGGCCTATTCCTGCCGACAGCGAGGAGCAGCCCGCACGAACCGTCGTCTGTTCCGATTTGCCTGAAGGTTTCCAGGGCCCGCATCCGCGGTGTTGCCCCTATAATGGCAAGTCGGCAAGGAGCCAATGGACATGCGCAAATTCAAGGATACGCCTGAGACCCGCTACAAGCCGCTCCGCCGGAGGCCGACAGGATGTATCTCGGCGATAGTCGCGGTCTCTGCCACCGTGTTCTTTGCCGCATCCGCCGCCGCGACGCCTCCGCCCGGGGACGTGCACATCGAGGCCCGACCGTTGCTGACCACCTACGGCGACCCGAGCGACTACGTCACCAGCCCCGGCGAGTATGACGGCGTTGTGGAACTTGTCGTTACGGGCGAGGATGGCTCCTCTCGGGGCACCGGTTCACTTATCAGCGATCGGTACATACTGACGGCGGCCCATGTGCTTGACACCACCGACGATGGTAACGCCGACGTGACGGCCGAGAATATCCAGATAACGTTCGAGCTGGCGGAGAGTACAGACACAGACGAGCTGGAGGAGAGTACAAAGGTTTATGGGGCGGTTTCGCGCGATATCCATTCGCAATACGATCCGGATTCC
>JBKHJB010000063.1:0-11502 GCA_046538345.1 Phycisphaerae bacterium | reverse complement strand
CCGGCCGCGGTGCGGGAGGAGCTTTTCAGTGTCGAGCAAGCCCGACAATTTCACAGTTATCGGCCTGCAATGGGGCGACGAGGGCAAAGGCAAGGTCGTGGATGCCCTGGCCGAGCGATGCCGCTATGTGGTGCGATTCTGCGGCGGGGCCAACGCCGGACACACCATCGTCACGGGCGGACAGAAATACGCCCTGCATCTGATTCCATCGGGCGTGCTTCACGATGGTGCCGTAAACGTGGTCGGAAACGGCGTGGTCTTCAACCCCCGCCGCGGGCTGGAGGAAATCGACGCCCTCGCCGAGCGCGGCATACAACTCGGCCCGGACAATATGCGGATATCCTCCGCCTCTCACTGCGTAATGCCGTGGCACATGCTACAGGACAAACTCAGCGAAAGCCGGCTGGGCACAGGCAAGATAGGCACCACCGCCCAGGGCATCGGACCATGCTACGCCGACAAGGCGGTGCGCTCCACGGCCGTGAGGATGGGCGAGCTTACCGACGCCGACTCATTGCGGGCGAAGGTCATGCGCATCGCCGCGGAGAAGAGCAAGGTATTTGCCGCGCTTTACGGTTCACAGGAGCCACTGGACGCCGACGCCATCGCCGACGAATACATCGAATACGGTCGGCGGCTTGCGCCGATGATCGGCAATACAGGCGCACTTCTGCGCGGGGCGATGGAGCGCGGCGAGAGGATACTCTTCGAGGGCGGCCAGGGCAGCATGCTCGACGTGGACCACGGTACGTTCCCCTTTGTTACCAGTTCGTCGGTGACGGCCTGCGGTGTTCCGACCGGCGCCGGTGTCCCGCCGTGGGCGCCGGGCAAGGTCATCGGCGTTATAAAGTCGTACACCTCGCGCGTAGGGGCGGGCCCCTTCCCCACCGAGCAGGACAACGAAATCGGCCAGTATCTCCGCGACCGCGGTAACGAGTACGGCACGACCACGGGACGCCCCAGACGCTGCGGATGGTTCGACGCTGTGGCGGTTCGCTATGCGGCCGAGCTTTCCGGCGTGGACGAACTGGCGCTGTCGCTGCTGGACGTGCTGACGGGGCTGGACGAGGTGAAAATATGCACCGGCTACCGGGTGGACGGTCGCGACATCAGCGAGACCTCCGGCACGGGGGCTGACGTGTTCAGCCCTGAGATAATGGACCGCGCCGAGTGCGTGTACGAGACGCTTCCCGGCTGGAGCGAGGATATAAGCCAGTGTCGTGAGCTTCAGGATATGCCCGACGCCGCGCAGCAGTACGTCAGCCGCATCGAGCAGATCGTCGGACAACCGGTGGGCGTGGTGAGTATCGGGCAGGACCGCAAGCAGACGATTTTCCGCGGTTCGCTGTTAGGTGAGGGCGCATGATGGCGGACGTATCTCCCGAAGCGGTTGCCGCCGCCCGGCGCAAGCTGGGCATACCCGAAGAGCGTATCCCCCGCTCGGTGGCGATTATCATGGACGGTAACGGGCGCTGGGCGAAACAGCGCGGCCTGCCCCGCACGGCAGGTCACGAACAGGGCGCCAAGGTCGTACGCAAAATCGTGACCGAGGCGGCCCGGCTGGGACTGGATGCACTGACCCTCTACAGCTTCTCCATAGAGAACTGGCGCCGACCCAAGGAGGAAGTCTCCGCACTGATGCACCTCTACGCGGACTACTTCGTCAACGAGCGACCCACAATCATGGACCACAACGTCCGCGTCCGCCACCTCGGGCGGCGCGAAGGGCTGCCGCGACAGGTGCTCGAGGAGATGGACGAGACACTGCGGCTGTCGCAGGACAACACGGGCATGTACCTGTGCCTGGCGCTTAATTACGGCTCGCGCACCGAGATTGCCGACGCCATCCGCGGCATCGCGGCACGATGCGCCGCCGGGGAGCTGGACCCCGAAGACGTCGATGATTCCACTATCTCCGGTGAGCTGGACACTGCCGGCGTACCGGACCCCGACCTTGTGATCCGCACCTCCGGCGAGTTGCGGCTGAGCAATTTCCTGCTGTGGCAGGTCTCCTACGCGGAATTCTACGTGACGGACGCATTTTGGCCGGACTTCCACGAGGAAGAGATGCAAAAGGCACTCCACGCCTACGCCGCCCGGCACCGCCGTTTCGGCGGGCTGAGCAAATAAAGGCGATTCGCCCGTTAACACTTCCCCGTGAGGCGGATTACTGAAAGCCGACCTTATCAGAGCCGCCGTAATCTACCGCCGGAGTCGCGAGAGCAACTGCAACGCGATCGTCAGCAGTATCGACAGCAGGATGCCGGTCCCTACCAGGATGTGGACTCGCCAGCGCCCGCTTGCGAAGCTCACGTCGCCCGGCAGGCGTCCCACTCCAAGCCGACCCAGGCCGTAGAGCAGCCCGCCGAAGACCACAAGCACCACGCCGGAAAGCACAATGAACTTGCCCGCCTGTTGAAGCATTGCTCACCGAGTATAGCAGAAGCTCGGCTTATCTCGCGGAGTTGGTCTGGCAATTCTTCGCGGCGTAGCGCTTAATGTGCGGCATGAAGAAACGCATTGTTTTCGGCTTTCTGATGATAGTGGCGGTGGCGGGTCTGCTCTATGGCGACCATTGGCTGGAGTCCACCGAAAAGCCCTGGACAGCCGGTCTGCCGATTGCGGTAGGGCTGGTGCTTCTGGCGGCGGTCGGTCTGCGTGAGCTGGGCAAGCTCACCTCGGCCGTCGGCGCGAAGATCCTGGGGCTTTCCGGCCTGCTGGGCGTCTGCGCCCTGGCGTCGCTGCCGTGGTGGTGGCTGAGGGTTGCGGAAGCATCGCCCCCCGGTGCTGTGGTGCTCACCGCCCTGTCGCTGTCGGCGGCGGCGGTCTTTGCCGAGCAGATGATCCGTGCCCGCACAGCCGATGCTCTGCGCCGCATAGCCGTCACAATGCTGGCGGTGGTGTATCTCGGCGTCGGCTCGGCACTTCTGTTGGCTGTGCGTATGGACTTCGGCGTGCCGACTCTTCTGCTGGTGCTGGCGGCCGTGAAGTTTACCGACATCGGCGCCTACTTCACCGGCAGCTTCGTCGGCCGCCATAAGCTCATACCCTGGCTTTCCCCCGGCAAGAGTTGGGAAGGGCTAGCCGGCGGAATCGCCGCCGGGGCGGGCATAGCAGTTCTCTCGGCCGCCGTGTTGGGCCCCGAAACGCTGACACTTCCGCGGGCCGCGGTGCTCGGCGCCGTCCTTGGTCTCGCCGGGCAGTTCGCGGACCTCTGCGAGAGCTTGCTGAAACGCTCCGCGGAATTGAAGGACACCGGCGCGGTGGTCCCGGAATTCGGCGGCGTTCTGGACATACTCGACTCCCCCCTGCTCGCGGCGCCGGTCGCATACGCCATGCTCATGCTGGTTCTGTAAGGCGCGCCTCCGTCAGCGGCAGGCGAACCTCCCTAGGCAAGCGTCACCTCGATACGTGCGACTTTGCGATCCCGCACGTCACCCACAGCCCGGCCGGTAAGAGTGTCGCCTTTCTGCGTCACTTCCCTGCCGTCGTCGTAAATCAGCCGATAGCCCGTCACGACGGCCGCGTCGTCCCCGAACGTCGCTTTGCGCAAAGGGTTGTGATACGTCACCACGACCTTGCCCAAGAACATTGCCGAGTAAGTCTCGGCCGGGAAGCCCAGCATCTCCGCCGAGCCGTCCGGACGGATTATCTCCCGCTCGCTCGGCGATTCGGTGAACAGCCACCGCGGCAGGACCGGCTCGAATTTCAGCGCAAGCTCGCCTTCCGACATGCGGAAGGGTCTTTGACCGAAGCTCATAATCAGCAGCATGTGCACGACCTCTGCCGTCGTGCCGCTTGTTCGCGGCAGAAAGCCACGTCCGTGATAGTCCGGCCGGGGGTGCCGGCTGGAGACGATGAACGATGTATTCTCCAGCGGGCAGCGGCCGTAGGTGTCCGGATCCTGGAAGCAGACCAGGCACCTCCTCATGTCCGCAAAAAACTCCTCGTAACGACCCGCCTGCAGCATCGCCAGCAGCAGCTTGTGCTCCATGTGCAAAAAGACGTTCTCGTTCTCGAACCACCCCGGCGGCCAGGCGTAGATTCGGCCCAGCTCCGGCGATTCGTCGCGGACGCTGTCTGAGAGGATGTACATGCCCAGCTTGCGGTCGTAGAGGGGGCTTTTTCGCAGGTCGTCCACCATCCGTCCGGCCCGGTCGGCATCCTGCTCGATGCGAAGCGCGTGTGTGGGCGCCTCCAGGAACGCGGGCAGCAAGTGCGGCCGAAAGCGCTTCACACGAACACACGGAAGCCCACCTTCACTCAGCTTTGCTCCACGGTCTCCGCCCTGCTCTATCGGCTCAAAATCTACCGGCTCGTGCGTAACATAAGTGGCGTACAGGCCTGTCCGCTCGTCGAGCGCCTTCGGCAGCGAGGCGAGTATCCTCTGCTCGCTTAGGTCGAGAAATTCCCGCACGTCTCGCGTCGTAAGTTTCTCCATATCGCCGGAAAACCCGCGATGGACACGGCGGCGATATTCTTCGAGGGCGTCGCGGGTCCGCCGCCAATAGTTATGGTCCCGCTCGGTCTGTTCCCCGGTAAGATACTCCCGGCAGCAGCCCGTTACGGCCCGGATAAGCTCAGCGATTTCGGCCGGGAACTGCTGTGAATAATCATCCCCAACCTCCGCGTCGCGCAGCATCCGCCGGGTCAGACGTATAGCCCGGAGCAGGTGGAACGTCTCCGAAACGCTCGCGCCGAACAGAGCCGGCAGACCGTTGACCGAGTCGTGCCAGCCGGGCTTGTCGGCCTCCATGTCCAGGCCCATCCCGCTTGGCGAGATGGTGGCGGTCTTCACCGCCAGCAGGCAGATGAGCTTCTCAAGCAGGTTCGTGCGGTGGATTTCGCCTTCGCCTCCGGACAGGCGGACGCAGTGCGGATGGTCTTGGCGCGATGCGATAAGAGCGGCCTTGGCTTCGTCACGCGCAACTGCCCCGAGGCGACGAACCCGTCCGTCGCCCTTGCGGACTGTCTTTTCCTCGCGCGGACGGACATAGACGTCGGTGTCCCGGTAGGTGAAACCGCGGTCGTCTATAAGAAGCTCGCGCGTGCGGTCCGGGAAGATCCCCAAAAAACTTTCCAGCAGGTCCAGATTGTACGTCCAGTGGTCCGTCCAGTAGCCGGTCTCGAACTCCGCGCGTGTGGACTTCTCGCAAATTTCCAGCAGTTCGCCGAGAAATTCATCCCGTCCGACCCGCAGACACACGCCTTGGCGGTCGAGCGCCAGCATCACCTCTCCCGCGTCGAACGTCTCCGCCAGCAGCTCCGCCATCGGCTCGCGGCCGGGCGGTTCGACGTTCCGCTCCAGCAACTCCCGAAGTTTTGCGTCGTCGGTTACCGTGAACTCACAGCCCATGACCTGAAGGGGGTTGTACCCATCCGGCTGGATAAGGTTGAAGAACAGCCGGACATTCTCGGCCGATACGTCCGGGTTGAACCATACGTCGTTCCGCCGGTTCTGGTTGACGTCGCGGAAGGCCCCGTTGCCCTGGGATAGGTACGTCGCCTTCAGGTGGAAGTGGTTGTAGTCCCGCTCCAGGTCGCCGTGGCGGCGGGAATAGACGTGCAACACGCCCCGGCCGCGCGGTCCGGGTATGCTCATGGGAAGCCCGCCGCGCAGGCAGTTGTCCAGGAAGGTCCGGGACGCGTAGGCGTTGAGCGGCTCGGCGCCGCTGTTGATCAGCATGTGGTCGCGAACCTTGCGGACCTCGCGGCGGCTCTCGTCGGCTTTGCGGTCGAACCATCCGTCGGCGGCAGCGCGTTGCGGCAGCGACCGCGCGAAATCCGCGTCCGGCGCCCGGCCGATGAGCGTGCGGAGCGTTCGGCTGTCGCCGGCCGGCAGCTTCACGGGCCAATGGACGAAAGCACACGGCGTCATGCAGTGCGTATCCTGCCGGGCCGTCGGGTCGAACGAGGCGTCGGGTCGCAATGCATGGGGCGACGTCAGGTCCAGATAGTCCCCAAAAATCAGCGACGGGTCCACTATCGGCGGCAGCGGTTGTCCCGAGCCGCCGTCCTCAAAGCCGAAGAAAAAGTGCACTTCTTTCACGAACTGCGTCTCCGGCGTGTCGGAGGGAACGGCCGAGAGGTTCAGCAGTCCGATGCGATCCTCCAGCCCGCGGACGCGAAGATAGGCCTCGCTGATGTACGGCAGCCGTTGGAGCAACAACGCCGGCATCGCGAATGGCACGACCTTGGGCAGACCGTCCAAAACCTCCAGTTCCATGTCCTCCCGGCCGATGTTCTCCAGCGTGACGCTGCGCGCCAGCGCCGCAAATGGCTCGTTCGGCACTGCGAAGTAATCCACCACCACGCGCAGATTCGCCTGCTCGTTGACTTCCTCCAGCCGCAGCGAGTCGATGCCGATAGTCATCCGGTTCCGCACGCCTTCGGGCACTTCGGCGCGGAACGGCTCGTAAGCTTCTCCCCCGCCGGCGGGACGGATGAACGTGCGAAACCCCTCCGTCGCGACGCGGCGGTGGTGCAGGTTGGCCGACTCGAACTGCGCGATGGCGTGGTTCTTATCCTCCGTGCCGAAGCACGCCACCGCCTGACCGCGATTGACGTAATACAACCAGAGCGGCACTCCCCACGGACCGGCAATGCCCGGCAGAAAGCTGCTGAAGGGCTTGGAGCGATGATAGTCGGATATCGTGAACTCCCAGCCGGACGCGTGCGTGTTCAGCTCGTATAGCGATTCTTCCGTGTTCATGGCAGTTCCCTGGATGTTCGGTGGGCTAATAGTGTGGCTGAGGCCGGGATTGGTCAAGCTTCCGCGATGGCCGAATCCAGCTCCACTGCGCGGACGGACCAGGAGAACCGCGCCACCGCGCTGCGTGCCCCGCGGAGGTCTGCTCGCCACAGGTCGCCCCTTTGAAGCCGTTCGGACAGTTCCTCGAGGCGCTTTGCAAGGTCTTCGCACGTGCCGTCGTAGAAGAAGAAGTCCGCCTTGCCCTCGGCGCCGGCGAGCAGCTCGGGATAGCTCAGCCGATTCGGCAGCAGCGGGAACGCCCCGGCGGAGATCGCCTCCACCGCCGCTATGCCGAAGAACTCATGGCCCGCCGTGGAGACGAACACGTCCGCCGACATCAGCGCTCTGCGGTAGTCCCGCCGGGACTGATAGCCCCAGTGGTCGATGCGGTCTGCGAAGCGTTCGCGGGCCTGGTCAAAAACCTTCGGGTGCTCGCGGAACTGCTCGCCGAGAACGCTCAGTCGAAAGTCCACACCCTTCTCGGCCAACTCCACGAGCGCGTCAAAAAAGTCCCGCGGACGTTTGTCGTGTTCCCATCGAGCGGCCCAGGCGATGCGCAACGGCCCCGGCGGTCTTTGCCCCCGCGAGGGAAACTCCTCCACGCCCGGATGCTGGACGGAGGATTTCTCCGAGATGAGTTCGACCGCCTCTTGTGGAACGAAATCCGGCATGGTCTTGAGGGTTCTCTCCAACGCCGAGAGGAACTCGCCCCTGTGATAGTCGGAGTTGAACCAGACCGCCTCAGCCGCCAGAGTCGAGTTCATGTTGCTCAAACCGAAGTGCAGGTCGCGTTGGCTTTCGTTACGGACCGGATACGTGAGCTGGTTTTCGTGGAAGTACACAACCGCCGGGATGTTGCGCAGTTTCGGCGGAGCGAGGCCTCTGAAAGCCGCCAGCTCCAGCATGTCCGAGCAGAAGATAACATCCCAGCTACGACCTTCACTGAGCAGTTGCTCCGCCTGCCGGGCGAATGTGAAGGACGCATGCCGCATCCGCCACTTCCACTTCCGCGCCGGGAGGGTCAGCACAGTCCACTTGTGCCGGCTGCGTTTGCACCAGCCGTCGAGGAAATACTGGTGACTGCCGCCGTAGTACGGCTCCAGCGCGAGTATGCGCAGCGTCGATGTCATCGGCCGGCTTCCGCCCTATTCGTACTGTCGCACCGCTACAAGTCCGCCGGGATGCCGGGGAGTTTGTGTTTCAATCTGCGGAGCAGTCCGAGCACGCGGCCGCGGATGTCGGCAAGGTCGGCTTCGTTCGGCCGATTTGTAATGTCGCCGAGCCGACCGGCGATGTTCATGGGCTTTCGCTTCTCGGCGTGGAACTCACCGACGACGGCCCATTCGTCCACCACCCGGATGCCCGCGTGCTCGAAAAACTGTCCCATGTACTTCAGCGCTGGAACCGCCTCTCGAGGGCCTGAATGCGGGCCGCCGTAGGTGCAGAAAGTCACCGCGAAGTGCCCCGGCTTTTCCGGCGCCGCGGGCAGGACCTCGGCTTTCTTCTGGCACGCCTTCAGAAAGGCCGTCACCTGCTCGGGCGGCAGATAGGCGTACACCGGCGCGCCGACAAACACGAGCTGATAGTCGAAGTAATCCACATCCGGCTGCTCGTCGATATTCTCCAGCCGCGACTCCACGCCAAGTTCACGGAGCTTCTCGTCTATCACCTCGGCGACCTTGCGGGTGTTTCCACCCGCGGAGAAGTAAAGCGTCAGCGCTTTGCAGGTTTTCTGTGACATTGCGTCTCCTGTGGTTGCTTTGGCTTACACCGTCTCACCTGACGTAGCGTCGAAACCTACTGGGCTATTACGATCGGCTCGGTCGGATCGCTCGCGCCGGCGTCGCTGTCGTCGGCGTTGACCGCCACCACGCGATACCGCAGCCGTCGCCCGCTCGGCGCGGTGAAGTCCACCCATTTCTGCGGGTTGTCCTCGGTGCCCTCCACGTGCGGCGGACGGTAGGCAACTGTGACCCAACCACCGCCGTCTATCTTGCGGTCCACGCGGAAGCCGATCTCGTTGTTCGCCGTGTCGGTCCAGGAGACAGCCACCGCGCCGCCTTCGTACGTCTCGGCCAAAACGTTGGTCGGGACCGACGGCGTGCCGCCCGGTGGTGAGGTAATCGCGGCGTCGGAGTTGGTGCGCACGCCGCCGGCCTTGTTGGCTACGTAGGCGGCGTCGCGAACGTCCTGACCGTTGACGGAGCCGACCCAGCCGGCAATGTCGTTCCAGGCGACCAACCAGCCGTGCACCTTCACCGCCCAGGCGCCGATATAGCCGCCCTCGCCCTCGTCGCGAACGTGGGTGTTGTGCGTCGCCGCCCATGAGTACAGGTGCGTGCCGCCATGGAGCTGGCAGAGGATGCCCTCGCCGTCGTTGCCGGGGTCGGAGCCGAGATTGTTGTACCAGTTCTGTGCGATCCAGATGCACCGGCCGCCCAGGTCGAACGCGCGGGAAAGGTTGTCGGAAATCATCCCGCCGCCTCCGGGGGAGCTTTCGGTGAACCCGTCCAGCGTCAGGTTCCAACCGCGGAAGCCGTAAGGCCCGGTCGCTCTGCCCTTTGGCTCGCGGAGGTAAACGCGCTCGTTGTGGTTGTTCAGAAGCGTCACCCATTTGCCGGAGACGTTGAATCCCTTATGCCCGTGGTTGAAAACCCAGTTGTCACGGACGACTACACCCGGCTCGAACAGGCCCGGGCACTTGCCGTCGTCGCGGACCATGCCCAGCAGGTCCTTGTTGACGTCGATACCCATATTCCGGCCGTAATCCCAGAGCACGACGCTCCGGCGAGGATCGCCGATGGCGAAGTTGTTGCCGCTGCGCGGGAAGGTTTCCACTGTCGTCTGGCGATAGGTGAAGTTGCCCTCACTTTTCGGCAGAAGATTATTTGCGATGAAGATGCGGGAACCGTACACGGCGATACGCCCGGCGAACTTGGCCATATGGAAGCCCTCTTCGCCGAAGCCCTCGGGCGCCTCTCGTCGGCCGGCGGTCTCGAAGTCATTCAGCAGGGCCGCTCTATCCAGCCGGCAGCCGAACACCATACGTCCGCTACCGCAGCCGAGATAGCCCCCGCCGTTGCCCATTCCAGGCGCGCCGAGATAACCATCGTAGGGGTGGGCTCCGTCAGGTTTGCGGTCGGCCCAGGTATCTTTGACGTACCGGCTCTTCCAGCTCTGGGCGGTCGCCCACGTGTCGCCCCAGACAAGCTCCGGACCGAAGAACACCGTCGCGCCGTCGAGGTTCACCCACGCGATGCCGACGTTGTCGACATCGCGAAGCCGCTCGTCGCCCGAGGGCGTGATGCCGATCATGTTCCAGTCGCGGGGCACCTCGCCGCCGCCTTTTTCCTGGAAGCCGAAAACAAACTTCGTGGGAAGCTCAAGCTCGCCTTCGTCGGCTGCTACCGCGGGACTGTCCGGGGCTTCACCGCGGATAACCACGCCGCTTTTGAGCATCAGCCCCCTGCCGTCCGGGCCGTCGAAAGGCCCTTCGGAGAAGTCGTAAACACCGGCCGGGTAGTAGAGCACACCTCCACCGGCGGCGTGCAGCTCGTCGCGGGCGTTCTCGAACTTCTCGAACTCGGTCGAGCCGTTGTCGTACTGGGACATGTCGATGACGTTGTCCCATGCGATTGAGTCTGTCCAGGCGGGGTAGCCCTCGCCGTCGGAATAGAACTCGGCGACGGGGTTGCCGGTGGGAACGTCACCGGCCGCCGGCATAGCCGGCATCGCTATGAACACGCAAACAGCCGCGAGCAGTCCGATTCCGATTGTGCTTGTCTTTGTCATGGTTGTCTCCACCTTGGGCATTTTCTCGTGTGGGTCGTCCCGGCGAGCCGGATACGGCGACCGCCGGCGTTACCTTATTGGAACCGATTGGACGATAAATCGTTTCGCATCGGCAGTGCAATCTACACCTCCCGGCGGGGCGAAACCACCCCCTGCCGCGTGAGGCATTGTCCAAAGCGCAGTACACTTGCCGACCCGTCCCGTGTAAAATGCGCGCGCCGGGAGTCGGGCGCGACGGTTCGCCCCGCCCGGGGCTATATTGGAAGGAGAAGGACGATGCTGAGAATCATCTTGTCTGCGGCGATGGTGCTGTCTTTGTCTTCAGCGGTATGGGCCGAGGAGTCCGAAACCGACGACCAGGAACAACCCGCGCCGCAAAGCGTGGAGCAACTCATTCGTGAAGGTCTGGCGGCCTATAGGGGCGGTCGGGGCGCCGAAGCGATCGAGAAGCTCCATAAAGCCATTTCACTGATTCAGGAGGAAATGGGCGAGGACCTGGCGTCGTATGTGCCCGACGCGCCCCAGGGCTGGTCGGCCGGTGAAATCGAGTCCAACTCCGGCTCCATGGGCGGTGGCGGACAGGGACAGCAGTGGGTGCGGCTTGCACGGAAATATACCCGCGATTCCGACGAAACAAAAGTAGAGCTGACCATCACAAACTCGCCCCAGCTCGTAGGCACGCAGAAGGCGGCTATGGCGATGTTCTCCAATCCGCAGTACGTCGCCATGCTCCAAAGCAATCCCGACATGAGCATCGACGAGATCGACCGCGACGGCTGGAACGGCTGGCTGGTGGTGGACAAGCAGTCCAACGCCCAACTGATGGCGTTTTACAGCAGTACGATGCTCGCCATGGAGGCGCCGGCGGGGCAGGAGTCCGCCGTGAAGACCATCTTCGAGGCGATCGATTTGAAGGGACTCGCAAAAGCAGCCGGCGACGAAGACGACACCGCCGACGA